>DATJOV010000365.1:0-4076 GCA_035506735.1 Acidimicrobiales bacterium
GGTCTCACCGCTCCCGGTGAACGCGGCCAGCTCCGAGTCGGTGGCGGCGTCGCCGCCGTCCATGTACGAGCGCACCGCCAGGTCGCGCACCGTGGTGGTGTCCTGCGACACCAGGCGGGCGTCACGTCCCAGCAGCAGCGACACCCCGGCCAGGGCGGTGTCGTCGGCGTCGAGCCTCTGGGTGGCCACCGAGTACAGCTGCTGGTCGGCGTCCACCTGCAGCTGTTGCTGGACCAGCTGCTGGGACAGGAGGCGGGCCTGGGACTGCAGGTCGCCCACCTCGTCCGCCGACGCGGCGCGGGGCACGACCGCCGTGGTGACGACGGACAGCACGACGGCGGCGGGGACGAGCACGAGCAGAGCAGCGCTGCGGGCTCGTCCTCTGCCTCGTCCGCGTCGGCCTGTTGGCGCGGGGGGCGCCGACCGGGGGCAGGACACTATGGGAGGCGACCGTAGCCGTGGCCTCGCGCCGCTGCCAAAGGCGCCACCACCGTCCGGTGCCCGCCCCGACGGGCCGGAAACGCCGGGTGCACCGGGGCGCGACGGGAGCCGCCGCGGGGGCGGCCGTGCGTGCGTCCAGGGCCTTTACCGTCCCCACCGGACGACCGCAGGCGAAGTCACATCGATGTGGTTCGGCTTCCCGGTGTGACGGGAGTGACGACTGAGTTTTCCGCGACGTCGAGGCGTCACTCCTGGTGCAGCACGTCGACCACCGGTGTCGCCGCCGCCAGGCGGGCCGGCGCCGCCGCCACCAGGTTGGCCAGGATCACGGCTCCCAGCGCCACCAGGACCAGGGACAGGGGGACGGCGGGCTGGGGCACGGCGGCGATGTCGCGGGCGAAGAGGATCCACAGCTGGCGGCCCGCCACGATCCCGAGGGGCACCCCGACGATCACCCCCACCACGGCGGTGACCGAGGCCTGCCACGCCAGGGCCGACGCCAGCTGCGGTCCCGTGAACCCGAGCGTCTTGAGCAGGGCCAGATCGGGGCGCCTGCGCCGCACCGTGCCCACCAGGGCCAGGGCCAGGGCCAGGGCCGCCCCCAGCCCGAGGCCACCGGCCAGCACCACGGGCGCCGACCCGGTGGACTGGTAGTTCACGATCTCGGCCGGTCGCTGCACCGGGAGGACCATCACGGTGTCCCCCGCCCCCTGGGGATCGGCGGCGAACTCCCGGTCGGCGACCCCCACGACGTGGCGCAGGACGGCCAGACCCGCCGCCGGGCTCACCCCGGGGCGCAGGCGCACGAAGACCAGCGCCGGGCCGTCGAGGGTGGGGTCGGGCGGCTGCACGAGGTCCAGGAATCGCTTGGGGAGGTCGCCGGTAGGGACGAGGGCCCCCGTGCCCATGCCGGTGTGCTCGGCGAAGGTGCTCGAGCCGGCGATGGCCGGGAAGGTGGCCGTCCCCACCACCACGGCGGGCGTGGGCGGGAGGTACAGGGGGGCGGTGTTGGGCGATCCGTAGCTGATGGTGACCACGTCGCCCAGGTGCTTGTGCAGCGAGGCCAGCGTGGCGGTCCCGACCACGACCTGCCCGGCGCCCGTGACGGCGTGCCCCGAGAGGATGGGCGGGGCCACGCCGGGCTGGCCCTTGGTGGTGAGGGCGGGCACGGTCTGCCCGTCGATCTGGAGGTTGGGATCGGAGTACCCCGACCACGCCGCCACGGCGTGCTGGTGCGAGAGAAGGGAGAGGGAGCCCGGCGGGACCCCGTTCTCCCCCTCCAGGGCGTAGCTCCAGTTCCACCCGTACAGGGCGGGGTGGGTGACGAGACGGTGCAGGCTGCTCCCGAAGGTGAGGGTGGCGGTCACGGTGGTCACGGCCACCACGGCCCCGGCCAGCACCGACCGGGCCGGGACGGCGGTGCGGCCACGGCCCGGCTCCAGGGCCAGGTGGAGCCCCACCACCCCGGGCAGGGGGAGCCCGAGGGCGGCGGCCGACTGCGCCACCCGGGACGACCCCGGTGCGCCCATACCGAGGCGCGCCACACGCTGGGGGGCGGTGCGGATGCCGATGACGAGCGCTGCCAGCCCGAGCCCCCCGGCCAGGACGACCAGACCCAGGCCGAGCACCGTCCAGTCCGCGACGATGCCGGGGTGGTAGACGGCGCCGACGGGTCCGAGCGGTGCCAGCTGCGACAGCCCGAACGCCACCAGGCAGGCCAGGACCGAGCCCACCCCCACGGCGGCGAGCGAACCGGCGAGGCCGTCCAGCAGGGTGACGCCAGGCCCCGCCCCCAGGGCCCGCAGCACCTCGCGGTCGCCCTGGGTGGCGCGCAGCCGGCGGCTCAGCACCGGCAACGCCGTCCCCAGGGTGGCCAGGGCGGCGATGAGGCCGAAGACCCCGAGGGCGATGGACTCGGGCTTGACGGCCCGCTCCACCTTGGCCTCGGTGATGGCCGTGACGTTGAAGTTGCCCACCGCCCCGGGAGGCAGCACCCGCAGCAGGGCCTGCTCCACCTGGGCGATGCGGGCCCCGGGGGCCAGCTGGATCCCGTACCACGTGCCCTGGGTGGCCTCCCTCGGGGCCAGCCGGGCCAGGGCCGGCGTGTACACCAGGTTGGTGGGGAGGCGGTCGGTGTCGTCCTCCACGACCTGGTTGTTGAAGACCACGATGCCCACCAGCTTCATGGCGAAGACGCGCGCCGGCGGCACCCGGGCCGTCCCGAAACCGGGTTCGGTCGCCTGCTCGGGGAGGTAGAGCCCGACGGGGATCACCTGTCCCACGTGGATGCCGAGCAGCTGTGCCCCCAGGGCCGTGGTCATGAATTCGTCGACACGTCGCGGATCGGCCACCCGGCCCTCCACCGCGGTGGCCCGGTCCATGTGGAAGTACAGACCGCTCTCGCTGGCGGCCAGATTGAGGTCGTTGCCCAGAGACAGCTCGGGCGCCCCGTCCCGCATGGGGACGGCGAAGACCCCGACCCAGCTCTCCACCCGCTTCACCTCGGGGAGCCGGGCGATGGCCGCCGTCGTGCGGGGCGAGTAGTTGGTGGCCGAGGCGCTGGAGATGCCGTAGGTGGAGAGGGTGAGATCCGAGGCGTCGGTGTGGCGCAGGAACTGGGGGTAGGAGGACTGGGTGACCCGGGCCGCCACCACGGCGCCCATGGCCACCCCGCCCAGCAGGGCGATGAGGAGGGCCAGCACCAGGTGGTCGGCCCAGTGCCGCACCAGCGTGGCCCGGAACCGGTAGCGGGTGACTCCGGACACGAGATCGGGCCGCGCCCGGCGCCCACGTCTATCGGGCCGGTCCTCGGTCCCGTCACCCGACGGGATGCTGCTCCTGCGGCTCACCACGCAACTCTGCGTGACGCCGGGCACCCGGTCCAGGGTGCCAGCTTCCCCGCACCGGTTCGCCTTGCCACCCGGGCCCTTGGTGGCCACCACGAGGGCCCGTGCCGTGACCCGGCCGGCCCGGAGGCCTCGTCGCCCGAGGAGCCCCGACCCACCGGTCTGCGGCTATCCGGCGGCGGCGGCGTTGCCCGCCGTCGAGAACACGATCGCCGCTCCCGAGAACACCTCGGCCGGGGGGAAGGGCCGAAGCCTGAACGGGGGACGGGGTTGTCCGGGCTGGGCGACCCCGTGCCCACCTGGCCGTCGGTGTCGTTCCCCCGTCCCCACACCTGGGCGTCGGTCAGCAGCGCCAGGCCCTGCCGGTTGCGACACTCGGAACCGTCCCCGGGCACGACCCGGGCGACCGCACGACGGAAGCTCCGTGGGGCTAGCTGGAATCGAACCAGCGACCTCAGCATTATCAGTGCTGCGCTCTAACCGGCTGAGCTATAGCCCCGCACCGAACGGCGAGCCTACCCCGCCGGGCCGGGGCACCCGACGGGTGATTCCCCTGATCCGGGGTGCTAGCACGAAGGGCCCCGGGCCTGCTGCCGCTCTTGGCCCGCCCTGCACCGTAGGTAACACTGGGTCGAGCGGGGGCCCCGCGGCGTGCGGCACTTGGCAGGGCCGGCAGATTCCACGATGCGAGACGAGTGACGATGGGCCGTGTGCTGACCCCGGCGTGGTACAGGTGCCGGGCCACCTTCCGGCGCCGGCGGGGAGGCTACCTCGCCATCGTGCTCCTCC
>DATJOV010000366.1:0-9745 GCA_035506735.1 Acidimicrobiales bacterium
CGATCTCGCCCCGGGCCACGGCCGCCACGGCCGCCTCGACGTCGCCGAACGGCATCAGGCCGCCCCCCCGGCCACCTCGAGGCGCACGTCGTCGCCCAACCGGGCCATCGCCACGATCCGCCCCCGCCACAGCTCCTGCACGGTAGGCGCCCCCGGGCCCCGGAACATGGGGACGCCGTCGTCGCCACCGAAGAGGGCGGGGGCGAGGTAGACGACGTAGCGGTCCACCACCCCGGCCCGGTGGAAGGCGTGGGCCACGGTGGCCCCGCCCTCCACCAGCACCTGCAGCACGCCCTTGGCGCCGAGCTCGTCCAGGACCTCCCCCGGCTCGCCCCGCAGCTCCAGGGCGGGGTGGACCCGGGCCCCGGCCGGCGCCTGGCCCAGGACCACCCGCAGGGGCTGGTCCGGAGGGGCGGGGTCGAGGCGCGCCGTGAGGGCGGGGTCGTCGGCCCGCACGGTGCCCGCCCCCACCAGCACGGCGTCGGAGGCGGCCCGCAGGAGGTGGGCGTCGGCCCGGGCCTCGGGGCCGGTGAGCCAGCGGGCGCTGCCGTCGGGGGCGGCGATGCGCCCGTCCAGGGTGGCGGCCAGCTTGAGCACGACCCAGGGGCGTCCCGTGCGACGGTGCTTGAGATAGGGGGCGAGCTGCTCGGCCGCCTCCTCGGCCCCCGGGCCCACCGCCACCTCGAGCCCGGCGGCGCGCAGCTGGGCCAGCCCCCGCCCCGCCACCTGGGGATCGGGATCCTCGAGGGCCACCACCACCCGGCGCACGCCCGCCGCCACCACCGCCCCGGTGCAGGGGGGGGTGCGGCCGTGATGGGCGCAGGGCTCGAGGGTGACGTAGAGCGTCGCCCCCCGGGCCCGCTCCCCCGCCGCCGCCAGGGCCGCCACCTCGGCGTGGGGCCCGCCCGGCCGGGCCGTGGCCCCGGCGAACTCCTCCCCCCCGGGGGTGCGCACCACGGCCCCGACCCAGGGGTTGGGCGAGGTGCGGGTGCGGGCCGTGGCCGCCTGCGCCAGGGCCCGGCGCATGGCCCCCAGGTCCACCTCCGGGCCGGAGCCGGCGCCGGGCGGAGAAGCCGTGGTCACGGGGTGACGAATCTGGCGGGGCCCATAGCGCGGCCCGAGTCTACCGGCGTCGTCCCTGCTCAGACGTCGTGCGGCCCGGGACCCCCGGCCGGAGCACGCTGCCGTCGCGGCGCGCCGGCGTGGGACCCGTGACGCCGGGCGGGGGCGGCGTGCGGTCAGGCCCCGGGCCCGCCCGCCGGCAGTGCCTTCTCGCCCTCCGTCCGGATGCGGCGCACGGCCTCCCACGGGTGGTCGTCGCCGAAGACGGCCGAGCCCGCCACGAGCACCCGGGCCCCGGCCCGCACCACGTCGGCGGCGGTGTCCTCGTCGATCCCGCCGTCCACCTCCAGGGCGGCGTCGAGGCCCCGCCGATCGAGCTCGGCCCGGGTGCGGGCGATCTTGGGGAGCACCTCGGCCATGAAGCGCTGCCCGCCGAACCCGGGGTGGACGGTCATGCACAGGATGAGATCGGCCTGGCCCAGGAAGGGGTCGATGGCCTCGTACGGGGTCTCGGGGTTGACGGCCAGCCCGGGCCGGAGCCCGAGGGCGCGGGCCTGGGCCAGCAAGGCCGAGGTGTCGCCCACCTCGACGTGCACGGTGCAGCCGTCGGCCCCGGCCCGGCGGAAGGCCTCGAGGTAGTCGCCCGGGTTGGTCATCATGAGGTGGCAGTCGAAGAAGAGCCCGGTGTGGCGGCGCAGGGACGCCACCACGGGGGGACCGATGGTGAGGTTGGGCACGAAGTGGCCGTCCATGACGTCGACGTGGAGCCAGTCGGCCTCCGCCGCCACCTCGCCCACGGCCTCGGCCAGCCGGCCGAAATCGGCCGACAGGACCGACGGCGCGATCCGCACCATGGCGGCCGAGCCTACCGGTCGTCCCCGATGGCCCCGAGGCGCTCGCCCGGTCCGGGGCGCAGGCCGCGCCGCCACGCCTCGGCCGCCATGGGACGGCGCCCCGCCGGCTGCACCTCGAGCAGCGCCAGGAGGCCGGCGCCGGTGACCACGGCCGAGCCCCGCAGCGTCCCGGGCGGGTCCGCCCCCGGCGTCGGGTCGGGCTCGGCCCGGGCCTCGAGGACCCGGAGCCGCTCGTGGCGCGCCGTGGTCCAGGCCCGGTCGAGGCGCACCACCCGCTCGAGCTCGAGGGCGGGCCGGGTCCAGTCCAGGCGCAGCTCGGACGGCTCCAGCTTGGCGGCGTAGGTGGCCTCACCCTCCTGGGGCACGCCCGGGCCGAGGGCCTCCACCCCGCCCGCCAGGCCGTCCACCAGCAGGGCCGCCCCGGCCCGGGCCAGGCGGGCGGTGAGGGGCCCGGCGTGCTCCCCGTCCTCGATCCCCAGGCGCACCCGGCCCAGCACGGGCCCGGTGTCGAGGCCCGCCTCCAGGCGCATGAGGCAGACCCCGGTCTCCTCGTCGCCGGCCAGGATGGCCCGCTCGACCGGCGCCGCCCCCCGCCACCGGGGCAGGAGGGAGAAGTGGACGTTCACCATGGCCAGGGCGTCGAGGACCGCCACGGGGACGATGCGGCCGTACGCCACGACCACCCCGAGCTCGGCCCCGGCGCCGGTCACCTCGGCCAGGCGGTGGGTGACGGGGATCCCCAGGTCGAGGGCGGCACGCTTGACCGGGCTGGGCCCGGGGGCGGGGCCGCGTCCCCGGCGGGCGTCGGCCCGGGTCACGGCCAGGACCACGTCGTGCCCGGCACCCACGAGCGCCTCGAGGGCCACCACGGCGGCGGGCGGCGACCCCAGGAAGGCCAGCCGGGCCACGCTGGGCGGGACGGCTAGAGGCCGGGGTGGGCGGCGGCGGCGTCGGTGTCGGGCGCCGGGCCCCCTCCACCGCGGGGCTCCACCTCGGACAGCCCCAGGGAGCGGGCCCGCAGGACCCGCATGGCCTCCTTGCGCTGCTCGGGGTCGAGGCGCTCCACCAGCAGGACCCCGTCGAGGTGGTCCACCTCGTGCTGGAAGAGGCGGGCCGTGAACTCGTCGGCCTCGACCGAGACCTCGTTGCCGTCGAGGTCGTACCCGGTGAGGTGGACCTCCTTGGGGCGCACGATGGGCCACGACAGGCCCGGCACCGAGAGGCAGCCCTCGTCATAGCTCCACTCCCCCCGGGCCTCGGCCAGGACCGGGTTCACCACGGCACGCGGGCCCTCCCCGTCCTGGGCGTCGAAGACGAAGAGGCGCTTCTGCACCCCCACCTGGGGGGCGGCCAGGCCCACGCCGGGGGCGTCGTACATGACCTGGACCATGTCGTCGGCCAGGGCCTTGAGCTGGCCGTCCACCACCTCGACCTCGGCGGCGCGCTGGCGCAGGACGGGGTCGCCGTAGAGGCGGATGGCGTAGCGCGACACGCCTCCATGGTACCGGCGCCGTCCGGGCCAGGGCCCCTGGGCCGCCCTCAGGCCCGGACCGGGTCCACCTCCACCCGCAGCCGCTCCTCGGGGCGGGCCACCCCGGCGAGCAGGTCGCACAGCGAGGCGTGGTCCGGCGCCCGCACCCACCACACGCCGTCGCTCGGGCCCCGCACCTCCACGCCGGGGGGGGCGGCCGCCGCCAGGTCCGGCCCGTACGCCGGCGCCCCCGCCCCCGACACGGTGGCCACGGCGCCGAAGGGCGGGAGGCCCAGGGCCCGGCGCACCTCGGCCTCGGCCCCGGCAAGGACGCCGGGATCGGCCGAGACCGCCGCCTCCAGGGCCGGGTGCTGGGGCTGGCGGGTCTGGACCAGGACCCGGCCCGGGGCCCGCCAACCGGCCGCCCCCCCGCCCGTCCCCGGGGTCGCGTCCCGGGGCGGCCCCCCCGCCACCAGCCGGGCGGCCCGGGCCAGCAGGGCCAGGGCCTGCTCGCCGGCGCGAAAGCGCGGTGCCAGGAGCTCGGCGTCGAAGTCCAGGAAGGCCACGGCGTGGGCCGCCCCCACCCGGTGCAGGGCGGCCTCGGTCCCCACCACCACCGGGGCCCGGTCCGGGTCCTCGCCCGTGGCCGGGGCGGCCGGGCCCCACACCTGGGCCACGGGCGTCCCGGCCAGGGCGGCCAGCTCCTCCGCCACCCGGCTCACGCCCAGGCGCAGGGCCCGGGTGCGGGTGGCGCCGCAGCGGGCGCACACCACGGGCCGCTCGGCCCCGCACCGGCGGCAGTGCAGGACGGGGGGGCCGTCCCCGCCGCCGAGCTCCAGCGCCCCCCCGCACGTCTCGCACCGGGCCAGGTCGCCGCAGGCGGCGCAGGCCAGGAGGCGGACCCGGCCCGTGCGGTTGACCACGCACACCACCCGCCGGCCCGGGGCGGCCGAGCGCACCAGGGCCACCAGGCGCTCGGAGAAGAGCCCGGTGCGGGGGTCGTCGTGGCGCCGGTCCACCACCTCCAGGGCGGGCCAGCCCCGGCGCTCGGCGGCGCGCGACGTGGTCAGGGGGTGGCGCCCGCCCAGGAGCTCCAGGGTGGGACAGGGCGACACGAGGACGCAGGGGGCCCCGTCGCGCCGGCACCGCTCCTCCACCACGGCCCACGCCGCCCACGTGGGGGCCCGCTCCTCGTGGTACGCCTCGTCGTGGGCGTCGAGCACCACGGCGGCGTCGAGGCGGGGCAGGGGGGCGAAGGCCCCGGCCCGGGTCCCGACCGCCACGCACCCGCCGGCCCGGGCCGCGGCCCAGTCGCCGGGCAGGAGGGCGACGGGCAGCCCCGCCCCCCGCAGCCGGGCCGCCACCGCCGCCGCCTGGGCGTGGGCGGGGGCGAGCACCAGGACCCCCGAGCCCGCACCCCCCCGCCCCAGGCGCGCCGCCGCCCCGGCCACGAGGGGCAGGGGGTCGGCGGCCGGGGCCAGGCGGACCACGGCCGTCCCCCCGGCCAGGGCGGCCCCCACCACCTCGGCCGGCACCGCCGCACCGGCGGCCGGCCCGCCCTCCGGGCCCGCGCCGGGCCCGCCTGGCCCCCTGCCCCGGCCACCGGAGCGGGGGGCGGGGAGGGCCCGCACCGCCACGGGGGACGACGCCGTGCGCAGGAACCCGGTGCGGGGACCGGCCCAGCGCCACGCCGCCCAGGCGCACAGCTCGAGCACGGCCGGGGGCGGCCCCCACCCCCGCACCGCCGCCAGGGGGCGCAGGGCCACGCCGTCGGGCGGGGCGACGTGGTCGGCCACCACCCACCCCCCCACCCGGCGCCCGTGCAGGACCACGCGCACCTGGGTCCCCACCCGCACCCGCGCCGCCACCTCGGGGGGGACGAGGTAGTCGAAGTCCTTGCGCAGGGCCCGCACGTCGGGGACGACCCGCACCACGCGCCGATCCCCGGCGGGCGGGACGGGAGGGGAGGCGGCCACGGGCGGCATGATGCCGCGTGGCCCCGACGGCGGCGGTGCCGGGGCTCGGGGCCGGACCGGGGGGCTCAGGCGCCCGGCGCCCGGGCCGGGCCGGGACTCAGAGGTCGAGGGCGCGCTTGAGGTCGTCCACCCGGGGGGTGGCCTCCCAGGTGAACTCCTTGTCGGAGCGCCCGAAGTGCCCGTAGGCGGCGGTGCGGCGGTAGATGGGGCGCTTGAGGTCGAGGTCGCGCACGATGGCAGCGGGACGGAGGTCGAAGACCTCCCGCACGGCCCGCTCGATGCGGGCCGGGTCGACGGCCGAGGTGCCGAAGGTCTCCACCATGAGCGACACCGGGTGGGCCACCCCGATGGCGTAGGCCACCTGCACCTCGCACCGCTGAGCGGCCCCGGCCGCCACCACGTGCTTGGCCACCCACCGGGCGGCGTAGGCGGCCGAGCGGTCCACCTTGGAGGGGTCCTTGCCCGAGAAGGCCCCGCCGCCGTGGCGGGCCATGCCGCCGTAGGTGTCGACGATGATCTTGCGCCCGGTCAGCCCGGTGTCGGCGTGGGGACCGCCGAGCTCGAAGCGGCCGGTGGGGTTGGCCAGCACCCGCATGCCCTCGACGTCGAGGTCGGGCGGGAGCAGGGGGTGGATGACGTGCTCGCGCAGGTCGGGCAGGAGGAGGGTCTCGATGTCCACCCCGGGGGCGTGCTGGGTGGAGACGAGGATGGTGTCGACGGCCACCGGTCGCCCCTCGGCGTACACCACGCTCACCTGGGTCTTGCCGTCGGGGCGCAGGTAGGGCAGGACCCCCACCCGGCGCACCTGGGCCAGGCGCTGGGCCAGGCGGTGGGCCAGCCAGATGGGCAACGGCATGAGGTCCGGGGTCTCGTCGCAGGCGTAGCCGAACATCATCCCCTGGTCGCCCGCCCCCTGGGCGTTCAGCTGGTCCTCGCCCCCCGAGCCGGTCCGCACCTCGTGGGCGCTCGTGACCCCCTGGGCGATGTCGGGCGACTGCTCGTCGAGGGCCACCATCACCCCGCACGTGCGCCCGTTGAAGCCGTGGGCGTCGCTGTCGTAGCCGATGTCGCACACCACGGCCCGCACCAGGCTGGCGATGTCCACGTAGGTCTTGGTGGAGATCTCCCCCGCCACCACCACCAGGCCCGTGGTGAGGAGGGTCTCGCACGCCACCCGGGCGTTGGGATCCTCCTCGAGCACGGCGTCGAGCACCGAGTCCGAGATCTGGTCGGCCATCTTGTCGGGATGGCCCTCGGTCACCGACTCCGAGGTGAAGGTGTGGCGCGTGGTCACGTGTCGCTCCTCATGGTTCGTCCCCCCCGGGGACGTCGGCCCGCCCGCCCCCACCCGGGCGGGGACCGCCCAGGCAGTCGACCACACTATCCAAGATGGCCTGTGCCACCTCGAATTTCGTGGTGAGCGGCACCTCCCGGCACCCCCCGTCGGCGGCGAAGATGGTCACGGCGTTGGTGTCGTGGTCGAAGCCGACGCGCTCGGCCGAGACGTCGTTGGCCACCACCAGGTCCAGGTGCTTGCCGGCCAGTTTGCCCCGGGCCCGGCGGGCCAGGTCGTGGGTCTCGGCCGCGAAGCCCACCAGCACCTGTCCGGGGCGCCGGCGCCGGCCCAGCTCGGCCAGGATGTCGGTGGTGGGCTCGAGCACGATCTCGGGGGGCCCGTCCGCCTTGGCCAGCTTGGCCCCCGCCGCCGTGGCGGGGCGGAAGTCGGCCACGGCGGCCGCCATGATCACCACCTCGGCCCGCTCGGCGTGCTCCAGCACGGCCCGCTCCATCTGGGCCGCCGTCTCGACCTCCACCACCTCCACACCCGGGGCCGCCCCCCGACCGGCCGTGGTGACCAGGGTCACCGACGCCCCCCGGGCCCGGGCGGCGTCGGCCAGGGCGTGGCCCTGCTTGCCCGAGGACCGGTTGGAGATGTAGCGGACGGGGTCGATGGGCTCGCGCGTCCCGCCGGCGCTGACCACCACCCGCCGCCCGGCCAGGTCCCGACCCCGGGCCGGCGCCGACCCCCTCTCCAGGGCGCCCAGCGCCGCCGCCACGATGTCGGCCGGCTCGGCCAGGCGTCCCACGCCGCTGTCGCCCCCGGCCAGGCGGCCCTCCCCCGGCTCGAGGACGAGGACCCCCCGGCGGCGCAGCGTGGCCAGGTTGTCCTGGACGGCGGGGTGCTCCCACATCTCGGTGTGCATGGCCGGGCACACCAGCACCGGGGCCCGGGTGGCCAGCACCGTGGCGCTCAGCAACCCCTCGGCGATCCCCGCCGCGTACTGGCCGAGGAAGCGGGCGGTGGCCGGCGCCACCACGACCAGGTCGGCGCGCCGGCCCAGCGTGGTGTGGGGGATGGGATCGGCCTCCCGCCACAGCGTCTGCTGGACCGGCTCCGACGCCAGGGCCGAGAAGGTCACCGTGCCCACGAAGCGGGTGGCGTCCTCGGTGAGGACCGGCACCACGTGCACCCCGGCGTCGACGAGACGACGGCACACCTCGACGGCCTTGTAGGCGGCGATGCCCCCGGTCACGCCGAGGACGACGGTGCGCGCCGGGGCGGTGGGCTCCATGGCGGCGGGAAGGAAGCGTCGAGCGCGGGCGGACGGCCGCCTGCTACTCGGTCGCCTCCGGGGCCTCGGCGGCGGCCTCGCCGGCGGCCTCGATGGCGGCCTCGCCGGCCGCATCGGCGCCGCCCTCACCCACGAGCGCCGTGAGGCCGGGTTCGGCCCCGGCCGGGGCCTCGGTCCCGGCGCCGTCGGTGGCGCCGTCCTCGGCACCCTCCTCCCCCGGCTCGGGCCGGTGGAAGGTGGCCTTGGCCGCGGCGATCTCCTCGAAGGCGATGGTGAGGGGCTTGCCCGACACCGACGTCACCTGGGGGGGGACGACGACGCCGAGGCCCTCGCCCAGCTGGTTGTAGTAGGAGTTGATCTGCCTGGCCCGCTTGGCCGACAGGGCCACGAGGGTGAACTTCGAGTCCACCTTGTCGAGGAGGTCCTCGACGGCAGGGTCCATCAGGGTGGTGCGGCGCTGGGCCAATTCAGGCTCCTCCGGGATCGCCGGCCTCGGGTGGCGGCGCAGGACGACGGTGATCGTCCAGTATACCGGCCACCTGGGCCACGGCCCGGTCCACGTCGTCGTTCACCACCACGAACGGGGTGAGGGCACGCCCGATGCGCTCCTCCTCGGCCCCGAGCTCGATGCGGCGCCGCACCTCGGACTCGTCGTCACCCCGACCCCGCAGGCGACGGGCCTGGACCTCGGGCGAGGGGGGGAGGAGCAGCACCACCAGCGCCTCGGGATACTGGGCCCGCACCTGGGTGGCCCCCTGGAGGTCGATCTCGAGGAGGACGTCGGCGCCGGGAGGGGCGTCGGGGCGGGGCGTGCCGTAGAGGTGGCCGAGGAATTCGGCCCACTCCAGGAACCCCCCCGCCGCCGCCTCGGCCTCGAAGGCGGCCCGGCTCACGAAGTGGTAGGCATCGGGCGACTCGCCCGGACGCGGCCGGCGCGTCGTCCACGAGCGACTGAGCCACAGCGACGGGTCTCGCTCGACGAGGCGAGCGGCGACGGTCCCCTTCCCTGCCCCGCCGGGGCCCGCCAGGACGACGATCAGGACTTCGCGGTGTGCGACAGCAGCGCGTCGCGCTGGTTGGCGCCCAGTCCCTGCAGCCGTCGGCTCTCACTGATGCCCACCGTCTCCATGAGGCGGCGGGCCTTGACCTTGCCCAGCCCGGGAAGCGACTCCAGCACCGACAGCACCTTCATCTTCCCCACTGTCTCGTCCTGCTCGGCGCGATCGAGAAGCTCGGACAGCGAGATGGAACCCATCTTCAGCTTCTCCTTCACCTCGGCCCGCTCACGGCGGACCTTGGCGGCTTTGTCCAGCGCCGCCTGGCGCTGCTCCGGGGTGAGTGCGGGAGGTTGGGGCATACGGGCCACCATAGCGCCCTGGTGGGCTGGGGTCATCCGCGCCGTGGGGCGGCCGCGGCGGCCACGTCGGCCAGCACGCCGGCCGCGGCGGCCTCGGGATCGGGGGCCCCCGTGACGGCGCGCCCGAGCACGAGGAGGTCGGCCCCGGCGGCCATGGCCTCGGCCGGCGTGGCGGCGCGCGCCTGGTCGTCTCGGGCCGCCCCGGGGGGGCGGATCCCGGGCACGACGGTGAGGAGCCCGGGCGCGGCACGGCGCGTCACGGCCAGATCGCCCGCTGCGCACACCAGTCCCCCGCACCCCGCCGCCGCCACCAGGGCGGCGCGCCGCGCCAGCAGCTCGGGCGGGGCGTCGCTGTCACTGGTGAGCACGGTCACACCGAGGACGCACGGCGCCACCGAGCCGGCCGCGGCGGCACCCCCGGCCATGCCCTCGACGGCGGCGCGCACCATAGC
>DATJOV010000367.1:0-18892 GCA_035506735.1 Acidimicrobiales bacterium
CACGAGCCGGGAACGCCCGGCTGTTCGATGGGCCAGAAGTTCTCGAAGATGGGCATCCGAGCCTCGCACACCGCCGAGGTCGTGTTCGACGACTGTCGCGTACCCGGCTCGATGCTGCTCGGCGGCAAGGAGAAGCTCGACGAGAAGCTGGCCCGGGCCCGGGAGGGCAAGCGCTCGAACTCCCAGGCCGCCATGGCCACCTTCGAGGCCTCGCGGCCCTCGGTCGGGGCCCAGGCCCTCGGGATCGCCCGGGCCGCCTACGAGTACGCCCTCGACTACGCCAAGGAGCGCAAGGCCTTCGGCCGCCTCATCATCGAGAACCAGGGCATCGCCTTCAAGCTGGCCGACATGAAGATGCGCATCGACGCCTCGCGCCTGCTCGTGTGGCGCGCCGCCTGGATGGGGCGCACCGGCAAGGCCTTCGAGGCGGGCGAGGGCTCGATGTCGAAGCTCTACGCCGGGGAGACGGCGGTGTGGGTGACCGAGCAGGCCATCCAGATCATGGGGGGCTACGGCTACATCCGGGAGCACCCCGTGGAGCGCTGGCACCGCGACTCGAAGATCTACACCATCTTCGAGGGCACCTCGGAGATCCAGCGCCTCATCATCGCCCGGGCCGTCTCCGGCATCCACATCAAGTAGCCGCCGCCGCCCGGCGGCGTGGCATCCTGCGCCGGTGACGTCCGAGACCGCCAACGACGCCGTGCCGACCGCCCCGGCACGGGACGGGGCCCTGCCCCACGTCCTGTTCCTGTGCACCGGCAACGCGGCCCGCTCGGTCATGGCCGGGGCGCTGTGCCGGGCCGGGGGGGTGGCGGTGCGGGTCAGCACGGCCGGCACCCACGTGGTCGAGCACCAGCCCGCCAGCGTGCGCACCCGGCAGGCCCTGCGCGCCGTCGGGCTCGAGCTGCCCGCCCACCGCAGCCGCCAGCTGACGGCGGCCTCGCTCGAGGACGCCGACCTGGTGGTGGCCATGGCGGCCGAGCACGTCCACTACGTGCGCCGCCGCCACCCCGCCGCCGCCCCCCGCACCGCCACCCTGGCCTATCTGGCCGCCACCCTGCGCCCCGGGGCCGAGCCGCTCGGGGCCCGGGTGGCGGCGCTGGGGCTCGGCGCGGTCGACCCCGAGTCCCAGGGCGACGTGGAGGACCCCGCCGGGGGCGACGACGCCGACTACCAGGCCTGCGCCCGCACCGTGGCCCGGCTCATGGCCGAGCTGGCGCCTCGGCTGGCCTGAGGGCCGGTCGCAGCGCCGTCAGGCCCGGGCCGGCCGCGCCAGCTCGGGGTGGCGCCGGCCCAGGTCGGCGCACTCGGCGCAGATCCGGGCCGGCACCACGCCGGCCCGGATGAGGAGGCCGAAGACCCGGCAGCCCAGGCAGTAGCCGAGCACCGACTCGGCCAGCGCGGCGGCCCCCAGGAGCCCCAGCACCACCCAGGCCGCCGCGGCCTGGCCCGCCCCCAGCCACAGGACCAGGGCCGCGGTCGAGAAGGCCACGCCCATGGCCTGGGCGAAGCGCTTGGGCGGTCCGGGCACCGGACGGGGCGGGCCCAGGCGGGGGGCCACCACCCTGGTGGCCAGCTGTCCCAGGGGGCTCAGGGTGGGACCGGTGAGGACACGGGCCCAGAAGCCGTAGGCCAGGGGGACCAGGAGCCAGGGCTGGCGCAGCCACAGCGTCAGGGCCACCAGGACCACCACCCCCCCGGCCACCACCCGGGCGGCCAGGTCGTTGACGGGGTTGGGGAAGCCGAGGGGTGAAGGGATGCGAGCCTGCATGCTGACCACCTGCCCCGGGCCACGGGGATGGGCCCGTGCCCGAAATCCTACCCACCCGGTCAGCTTTCGCTTCCGGGGGTGGGAGCGGGGCTCAGTCCCGGTGCACCGAGCGCAGGCCGGCCCAGGCCAGATCCCCCAGGCGCCGGGCCAGGCGGGCGGCCTCGTACTCGGGGGGATCGCCGGCGCCGGGACGCCGCACGGCCAGGAAGTGGCGGCTGGCCCCCTGGGCCATGCCCACCACGGCGTAGGCCAGGAGGCGGCGGTGGTCCTCGTCGAGCCCGGCGTCGATGAGGCCCTCGATGGCCTCGGCGATGCTGTCCTCCACGTGCCGGACGGCCCGGGACAGCTCGGCGTCGTCGGGGACGTCGCTCCCGAAGAGCAGGCGGAACGCGTCGGCGTGGGTGACCACGGTGTGGAAGTAGGCGGCGAAGCCCCCCTCCACCTGCTGGCGCGGCCCCCCGGCGCTGGCCACGGCCTTGCCGATGGCCTCCAGCATCACGTCGGCCACGGAGTCCACCAGCTCCAGGTAGAGGGCCCGCTTGGAGGCGAAGTGCTGGTACAGGAGGGGCTTGGTGACCCCGGCGGCCTCGGCGATGTCGTCCATGGTGGTGGCGTTGAAGCCCCGCCGGGCGAACTGGGTGAGGGCCACGTCCAGGAGCTGGCTGCGGCGCCGGTCGGCCGGGAGCCGCTTGGCCGTCGCCGATCGCCGGGCCGGGGCGGGGTCGCCTCCGGTGGCCGGGGTGTGGGGCGAGGAGCGCAGCGCCATCCCCCGAGCGTACCGGGCGGGGCTCATGTCCATCGGGCCCCTCCCGCCAGGGACCCCAGCACCGACGCCAGCCGGGCGGGCAGGTCGGCCAGGGCGAAGTGGCGCCGCACCACGTCGTGGTTGTGGGCCAGCAGCCCGGGATCGGGACGGTCGAGGAAGGCCCGCACGGGCGAGGGGTCGTCGGCCCCGAACCACCGGAAGCCGTAGGCGGCCAGCTCGGCCGCCACCGGGTAGCGGCCCACGGCCAGGGGGCGGCGGTGGACGGCCGACTCCACCGCCGGGTTGCCGAAGCCCTCCCACGTGGAGGGGAGGGCCACCACGTCGCAGGCGGCATAGGCGTCGGCCACGGCCCCCCCCGTGGACCCGGGCCCGTGCCGCACCGGGCACCGGGCCCGGGCCAGGAGGTCGTCGAGCTCGGGCCCGAAGCCGTCCTCGGCCGGTCCGAGCAGCCAGAAGGTGGCCCCCAGGGCCTCGGCCAGGGCCACGCCCCCCGCCACGTTCTTGCGGGGGATGGCCCGGGTGGGCTGGAGGACCACGGGCTCGGCCGGGTCCAGGCCCAGGGCGGCCCGGGTCCGGAGCCGGTCCCCGGCCGGGGCGTCGGGGTCGAAGGCGTTGCGCACCACGGTGGCGGCGATGCCGTGGCGGGCCAGCTGGCGCCGGCTCAGCTCGTTCACCGTGACGTGGGCCCAGGCGGGATCGTCGGGCGGGGCGGGGTGACGGGCGAAGCGCCGGCGCTGCCACGGGAGGTCGTGGTGGTGGAGGAGGGCGGGCCGTCCCGCCACCTCCTTGGCCACGGCCTGCCACGCCCCCTCGTTGAGGGGAAGGGAGCAGAGGTTCTCCACCACCACCAGGTCGGCGTCGGCCAGGGCGCCGGCCAGGGCGGCGGGGTCGGGGGGGTCGGCGTCGTCCATGGCCAGGCCGGGGACGAGGCGGTCCACCGGGCCCTCGCCCGCCACGGTGCGCACCCGCCACCCCAGGGTGCCGAGGGCCCAGGCCCACTTGGCCGCCTCCACGGCCACCCCGTCGGTGCCGCCCAGGCGAAAGGAGAGGAGGGCGGCGGTCGGGGCGGGCACGGCCCGCTCACGGTACCGCCGCCGGGCCGGCCCCCGGCTGGGCGGCCCCCGGGGACGGGCACTACCGTCGGCGCGTGGCCGACGCCCCGAACCAGGCCCGTGCCGCTGCGTCGGGGCCGGCGGTGACGGGCACGCCCACCGTCCACTACGAGGTGGCGGCGGGCGTGGCCCGGCTCACCATCGACCGCCCCGAACGGCGCAACGCCCTGTCGTGGGAGGCCATGCGGGGACTGCGCCGGGGCCTGGCCGCCGCGGCCGAGGACGAGGCCGTGCGGGTCCTGGTGCTGGCCGGGGCGGGCGACGAGGCCTTTTGCGCCGGCGCCGACCTGGGGGCCATGCGGGGCGGCCACGCCGGGGCCGCCCCCCCGGCCGACCCCGACCCGCACGGCGAGGGGTTCCTGGCCGTGCACGAGAGCCGGGGGGTCCTGGCCCAGGTGTTCGCCGCCCTGTGGGGCCTGGGCAAGCCCACCGTGGCGCGCGTCCAGGGGTTCGCCCTGGCCGGGGGCTTCGGCCTGGCGCTGGCCTGCGACCTGGTGGTGGCCTCGGAGCGGGCCCGTTTCGGGGCGCCCGAGATCAACGTCGGGCTGTGGCCCTACATGATCACCGTGCCCATGGTGCGGGCCATGCGGCCCAAGCAGGCCCTCGAGCTCATGCTCACCGGTCGCCAGGTGGGCGCGGCCGAGGGCGAGCGCCTGGGCTTCGTCACCCGGGTGGTGCCCCACGCACAGCTCGACCAGGCCGTGGACGAGCTGGCCGCCTCCCTGGCCGCCAAGTCGCCGGCGGTGATGAAGCTGGGCCGGGATGCGTTCTACGCTGTGTGGGACATGGCGGCCCCGGAGGCGCTGGCCCACCTGCAGGCCATGCTCACGCTCACGGCCCAGACCGAGGACGCCGCCGAGGGGATGGCGGCGTTCCTCGAGAAGCGGCCGCCGCGATGGCAGGGACGTTGACCGTGCGGCACCGGGCCGGTGCCGCCCCGACCGGGATCCCGGTCGTGCACAGGACCCACCGACCACGGGCAAGCGAGACGACACCATGCGCAAACGGGCACTGATCACCGGCATCACCGGGCAGGACGGGTCGTACCTGGCCGAGCTGCTCCTCGACGAGGGCTACGAGGTGATCGGGATGGTGCGGCGCTCGTCCACGGTCAACTTCGAGCGCATCGCCCACATCCAGGACCGCATCCAGCTCGTGGCCGGCGACCTGCTCGACGAGGTCTCGCTCATCGGGATCCTGCGCGAGCACCGGCCCGCCGAGGTCTACAACCTCGCCGCCCAGTCCTTCGTGCAGACGTCGTGGGGCCAGCCCGTGCTCACGGGGGAGACCACGGCCCTGGGGGTGACGCGCCTGCTCGACGCCATCCGCATCGTGGACCCCGACATCCGCTTCTACCAGGCGTCGTCGTCGGAGATGTTCGGCAAGGTCCAGGAGGTGCCGCAGAGCGAGCGCACCCCCCTCTACCCCCGCAGCCCCTACGGCGTGGCCAAGGTCTACGGCCACTGGATCACGGTCAACTACCGCGAGAGCTACGGCCTGCACGCCTCGTCCGGGATCCTCTTCAACCACGAGAGCCCGCGCCGGGGCCTCGAGTTCGTGACCCGCAAGGTGAGCCACGGCGTGGCCCGCATCGTGTGCGGGCTCGACGACAAGCTCCACCTCGGCAACCTCGACGCCCAGCGGGACTGGGGCTTCGCCGGGGACTACGTGCGGGCCATGTGGTCCATGCTCCAGCGCGACGAGCCCGACGACTTCGTGGTGGCCACCGGCACCACCCACTCGGTGCGCGAGCTGTGCGAGATCGCCTTCGCCCACGCCGGGCTGGACTTCCAGGAGCACGTGATGGTGGACGACCGGTTCCTGCGCCCGGCCGAGGTGGACCTCCTGGTGGGCGACGCCACCAAGGCCCGCACCGTGCTCGGGTGGGAGCGCACGGTGGACTTCGGGGCCCTGGTGGCCATGATGGTCGACGCCGACCTCGAGCTCCTGCGCGGCCGCTCCGGCTGAGCCGGCGCGGCCCGGGCAGGACTGAGGACGAACGCACCGGTGCCGGCGCCCGCCACCATCTCCGCCGACCCCGTGGGGGTGCTGGTGGCCTTCGGGGCGGGGATGCTCTCGTTCCTCTCCCCCTGCGTGCTTCCCCTCGTGCCCGGCTACGTGTCCATGGTGTCGGGGCTGTCGGCGGCCGAGATCGAGGCCGGCCACCCCCGCGACCTGGCCCCGCTCCTGCGGGGGGTGCTGGGGTTCGTGGCCGGCTTCACCCTCGTCTTCACCGCCCTCGGGGCGGCCGCCTCGGGACTGGGCCGCCTCCTCCTCGACCACCAGCGCACCCTCGACGTGGCCGCCGGGGCCCTGGTGGTGGTGTTCGGGCTGTGGGTGGCCGGCGTGGGCACCCCCGCCCCCCTCCTGCGGGAGCGGCGCTTCCACCCCCTCCCGTCCCGCCTCGGCACGTGGGCGGCGCCGGTGCTCGGCATGGCCTTCGCCTTCGGCTGGACCCCGTGCATCGGGCCCGTCCTGGGCGGGGTGCTGGGGCTGGCCGCGGCCCGGGCCACGCTCACCTCCGGGGTGGTCCTCCTCGTGGCCTACTCCCTCGGCCTCGGGGTGCCCTTCCTGGCCACGGGGCTGGCCTTCGGCCGCCTGACGGGGCTCTTCGCCCGGGTGCGGCGGCGCCTGTGGCTGGTCAACCTGGTGTCGGGGGTGGCCCTGGTGGCCTTCGGGGTGCTCCTGCTCACCGACAACCTGCACTGGCTGTCGTCGTGGGCGGCCACCGTCCTGCGGGCCGTGGGTCTGGGGCGCCTCACCGTGAGCTAGCCCCGACCCTCCCGGGGCGGGGGGCCGGGCCGCTTGGAACCGGGACCGGGGTGGCCCGTAGCATGGCCCCGGCCATGGCCCCCGCAGTCCTCCTCCGTGCCGCCGTCTGCGTGACCGGGCGGTTCCCGGCCCTGGCCGGGGTCGATCTCGAGGTCGACGCGGGGGAGACGGTGGTGCTCGAGGGTCCCAACGGGGCGGGCAAGACCACCCTGCTGCGATTGTGCGCCGGGCTGCTCCCCCTGTCGGGGGGCGAGGCCGTCGTCCTGGGCTGCGACCTGGCCGGGGGGGACCGCTCGGGCCTGCGCCGTCGGGTGGGGATGCTCGGCCACCACGCCAATCTCTACGACGACCTCACCGTGGCGGAGAACGTGCGCTTCGCCCTGCGCGCCGCCGGCCGCCCTGCCGCCGACGCCGACGAGGCCATGACCCGTCTCGAGCTCGTGGGCAGGCTGCGGCGCACCGCCGTGGGGCGGCTCTCCGCCGGCCAGCGCCGACGGGTGGCCCTGGCCGTGGTGGTGGCCCGCCGGCCCGAGCTGTGGCTGCTCGACGAGCCCCACGCCGGGCTCGACCGGGGCGGGCGGGCCCTGCTGGGTGCGGCCGTGACCGAGGCGGCGGCGGCCGGGGCCACCGTGGTGCTGGCCTCGCACGAGCCCGAGGAGTCCCTGCCCCTGGCCGACCGCGTGGTCACCCTGGCCGGCGGGCGGGTCACCGGGGTGCGGGCCGCCTCGGGCCCCGAGGCCGTCGCCCGGGGGGGTGCCCATGTGGCGTGACGGGGTGCTCGTGGCGGGCAAGGACCTGCGCATCGAGGTGCGCTCGCGCGTCGTGCTGCACCAGGTGGTGCCTGTGGGCGTGCTCATGCTGGTGCTCTTCGCCTTCGCCCTCGGCCCCGCCACCGCCCCCATGGTGGCCGCCGCCCCGGGGTTGTTCTGGGTGGCCGTCCTCTTCACCGGGGTGCTGGCCGTCCAGCGCAGCGCCGCCCTGGAGGGCGGGGACGGGACGCGCGACGGCGTGCGGCTCTCGGGCCTCGACCCCGCCGGGGTCTTCCTGGGGAAGACGGCGGCAGTGACGGTCCAGCTGGTGGTGCTGGAGGTCGTGCTGTGCGCCGGCGTGGTGCTCTTCTACGGGGCCCACGTGCGCTCCCTGGGGACGCTCGTGGCCTCCTCGGCCGCCGGCACGGTGGGGCTCGCCGCGGCCGGCACCCTGTACGGCGCCCTGGCGGCCGGGCTGCGGGTGCGCGAGACCCTGCTGCCCCTGCTCTTCCTGCCCGTGGCGGCCCCCGTCCTGGTGGCCGGCACCAAGGCGTGGCAGTCGGCGCTCGGGACGTCGGGGGTCGGGGCCGACGACCCCTGGCTGCGCCTCCTGCTCGTCTTCGCCGTGGTCTACCTGGCCCTGGGCGTGGTCATCTTCGGTCCCCTCCAGGAGGCACCATGAGCATCGCCCCCCCGCCCCCGCCCTGGAGCGGGCGGCGCCGTCGCACCGTGGACGTGATCGGCGCCGCCGCCGTGCTCGGCGTGGCCGTCACGGTGTGGCTCGGCCTGTGGGTGACGCCGCCCGACCAGCACCTCCACGACGAGGTCCGCCTGGTCTACGTGCACCCCCCCATCGCCTGGGTGGCGCTGTACCTGGCCTTCGGCCTGGCGGCGCTGTCCAGCGTGCTGTGGCTGTGGCCCCGGACCCGCAGCGGGGCGTGGGACCGCCTGGCGGTGGCCTCCATGGAGGTGGGCACGGTGTTCACCGCCCTCACCCTGGTGACGGGGTCGATCTGGGGCCGGGCCACGTGGGGGGTGTGGTGGGCCTGGGACGCCCGCCTGACCTCCACCGCCCTGCTGCTCGTGCTCCAGCTGGGGTACCTGGCGGTGCGCCGTGTCCCGGCCGACCACGAGGCGCGGGCCCGGCGCAGCGCCGTGGTGGCCCTGGTGGCCGCCGTGGACGTCCCCATCGTGCACTTCTCGGTGGACTGGTGGACCACCCTGCACCAGGGGGGGACCATCACCAACCCCAACCTCTCGCCCACCATCCACGGGGCCATGGCCTGGACCCTGCTCCTCGGGTTCGTGGCCTTCACCCTGCTGTTCGTGTGGCTGCTCCTGGTGCGCTACCGCGTGGTGGTCCTGGCCGAGTGGCGCGAGGACACCGAGCTGGCACTGGCCCTGCACGAGCGGTGGGCCGAGGGGGCGCCACGGGCCGAGCCCGTGGCCGTGCCCCGGGAGGGGACGGTGCCGGCCCCACCGGCCGGGGTGGGGGCGACCGAGTCCGTGGGCCCGGCGGCACGGGGCTGACGTGGGGTACATCGATGCCGGCTACGCCGTGGCCCTGAGTGTCCTCGTCGGCTACGGCGCCGTGCTGTGGCAGCGGCGCCGGCGCCTCGAGGCCCTGCGGGACGAGGCCGTGGCCCGGGAGCGGCGGTGAGCGAGGACACCGTGCTCGCCCCCGACGTCCCCGACGCCCCGGCCCCCCAGGCGCCCGGCGCCCCGGCCGGCCCCGGGGCGTCCACGGGGCGTCGGCGCCTCGACACGCCGGCGGCACGCCGCACCCGCCGCCGTCTGGTGGTGGTGGGGGTGGTGCTGGTGGGGGCCTTCGGCTTCCTCCTCTACAAGGGCCTGGGGGGGTCCCTCGACTACTTCGAGACCGTGGACCAGGCCATGGCCCACAAGGCCATGCTGGGCACCCGCACCTTCCGCCTCGAGGGCGTCGTCGTCCCCGGGACCGTCCACCGCCTGCCCGGCGGGGTGGCCTTCGTGGCCGCCGGCACCGTGCACCGGGTGGCGGTGGTCAACCACGGCAATCCCCCCCAGCTGTTCCAGCCCGACATCCCGGTGGTGGTGGTGGGGCACTTCGCCGGGGACACCTTCGTGTCGGACCAGGTCATCGTGGACCACAGCGCCCAGTACGTGGAGCAGCACCCGGACCGGGTGAAGGTCCCGGCCAAGATCGCCCCGTGAACGCCGCCCTGGGGCAGACGGGGGTGCTGCTGGGGCTGGCCGCCTCGGTGGTGGGGGTGGCCGTCCTGGGCTGGGGCCTGGCCCGGGGCCGCCCCGGGGCGGGGCGGGCCGGGCCCGTCTACGCCGGCCTGCTCCTCCTGGGCGCCGTGGTGGCGACCGTGGCCATGGAGCGGGCCCTCGTCACCCACGACTTCTCGCTCGTGTTCGTGGCCCAGAACAACAGCCGCCAGACCCCCCTCCTCTACTCCGTCACGGGGATGTGGTCGGCGCTGGCGGGCTCCATCCTGCTGTGGGGGCTCATCCTGGCCGGCTACATCGCCGCCATGGTGTGGCGCTTCCGCCGGCGCGCCGGCGACCCCCTGGTGGCCTGGGCCACGCTGGTGAGCCTGGCCGTGGCCGCCTTCTTCTTCGCCTTGATGGCCGGCCCCGCCGATCCCTTCGCCACGGTGGCGGGCGGGACGCCGGCCAACGGCAACGGCCCCAACGTCCTGCTCCAGGACAACCCCCTGGTGGCCTTCCACCCCCCCCTCCTCTACCTCGGGTTCGTTGGCTTCACCATCCCCTTCGCCTTCGCCGTGGCCTCGCTGGTGACGGGGCGGGTGGGCGAGGGGTGGCAGATCGCCACCCGGCGCTGGACCCTGTTCGCCTGGGCCTTCCTCACCGTGGGGATCGTCCTCGGGGCGTGGTGGTCCTACCAGGTGCTCGGGTGGGGCGGCTTCTGGGCCTGGGACCCGGTGGAGAACGCCGCCTTCATGCCCTGGCTGTGTGCCACCGCCTACCTCCACTCGGTGCTGGTGCAGGAGCGGCGGGGCCTGCTGCGGGTGTGGAACCTCTCCCTCGTGGTGGCCACCTTCAGCCTCACCATCCTGGGCACGTTCCTCACCCGCTCGGGGGTGATCGTGTCGGTGCACTCCTTCTCCGACTCCGACATCGGGCCCCTGCTGCTGGGGTTCTTCGGGGCCGTGCTCGCCACCGGGGTCGGGTTGATCGCCTGGCGCGGCGACCGCCTGCGCTCCCCCGGGGGGATCGACGCCGCCCTCAGCCGCGAGGGTGCGTTCCTCGTCAACAACCTCCTCTTCGTGGCCTTCGCCTTCGTGGTCCTCCTCGGCACCGTCTTCCCCCTCCTGTACGAGGCCTTCCGGGGCCAGCAGGTCACGGTGGGGGCGCCCTACTTCGACACCATGACCATCCCCATCGGCATCGGTCTGCTGTTCTTCATGGCGGTGGGGCCGGCCCTGCCGTGGCGCAAGACCACGGTGGGGACCCTGCGCGACCGGCTGCTCGTGCCGGCGTGGGCGGGGGGGCTGGTGGTGGTGGGATGCGTGGCGGGCGGGGTGCGGGGCCTGGCCCCCCTGGCCGCCTTCGGCCTCGGCGCCTTCGCCGCCGCCGCCAACCTGCGGCAGCTGGCCCTGTCGGCGCGCGCCGCCCACCGCAGCGGGGTGGGGGCGTGGCGCGGCGTGGTGGGGCGGGCCAACGGCGGCATGGTCGTGCACCTGGGCGTGGTCCTCATCGCCGTGGCCCTGGCCGCCGCCACCTCGTTCGGGTTCCGGGGCCAGGTCACCCTGCGCCCGGGGCAGTCGGCCACCGTCGACGGACACCGCTTCACCTACGCCGGCCTGACCCGGGTCGCCACCCCGGCCCGCACGGCGGAGGAGGCCCGGGTGGACGTGGACGGGTCGGGGCCCCTGCTGCCGGCGGTGAGCCAGTACGGGGCCAACACCGAGGAGGTGGGGACGCCCGCCATCCGCTCGGGGGTCGAGGACGACGTCTACCTCACCGTCAACGCCCTGCCCACCACCGGCACCGGTCCCGTGACGCTCGGGGTGACCATCCAGCCCCTGGTGGCCTGGCTGTGGGTCGGGGCCGGGGTCCTGGTGGCGGGGTGCGCCCTGGCCGCCGTGCCCGGACGGCGCCGGCGCCGTCCCACCGATCCCGTCTCCGCCCCCGTGCCGGCCGTGGTCGCCCCGCCCCCGGCCCGAGGAGCCGTCCCCGAGGCCGCCCCCGGGTCCGCCACCGACGACGCCCCCGGGGCCGAGCGCAGCGACGCCCCCGGGGCCGAGCGCAGCGACGCCCCCGTGCCGGCGGGCTCGCCGTGACCCTGCTCGACGCCGGGGGCGTGGCCACGGGCGGGGCCGCCCCCGCCCCGCCCCGCCGGCGCCACACGGCCCGCTGGATCGCCGGGGTGGTGCTCGTGGCCGGGGCCGGCCTGGTGGCCCTGCTCGCCACCCGTCCCCCCCAGGCCGCCACCGAGGTCGACACCCCCCTGGTGGGCCAGCAGGCCCCGGCCATCGACGGGCCCACCCTGAGCGGGGGGAGCTTCGACCTGGCCGCCCTGCGGGGGCGGTGGGTGGTGGTGAACTTCTTCGCCAGCTGGTGCCCGCCGTGCCAGCAGGAGGAGCCCGATCTGGTGGCCTTCGCCTTCGCCCATCGGGCCCCGACGGCGGCGGCACTGGTGGGGGTGGTCTTCAACGACACGGCCGGCTCGGCCCGTGCCTTCATGCGCTCCGAGGGCGCAACCTGGCCCGCCGTGGTCGACGGGGGCGGGCAGATCGCCCTGGCCTACGGCGTGGTGGGCCCGCCCGAGACGTTCATCATCGCCCCCGACGGCAGGGTCGTGGTCCACCTCGACGGACCGGTGACGGCGTCCTCGCTCGACGGCTGGCTCGCCCGGGCCCGGCAGGGGTCGACGTGAGCCGGGTCGGTGCCCCGTCGCTGCGGACGGGGCTGTGGGTGGTCCTGGTGGTGATGGTGGGGGTGGCACTGGGCGTGGGGGCGTCGCGGGGATCGGGGCCGACCGACCCCCGCCAGCAGGCCGACGCCCTCGACGCCGTCCTGCGCTGCCCCAGCTGCGACGGCATCTCCGTGGCCCAGTCCTCGGCCTCGACGGCCCAGGCCATCCGCCAGGCGGTGCTGGCCCGGGCTCGGGCCGGACAGAGCGACGGGCGCATCGAGTCCTACCTCGAGAGCCGCTACGGCCCCGGCATCCTCCTCCGGCCGCCCGTGGCCGGGGCCACCGCCTGGGTGTGGGTGGCGCCCCCGGTGGCCCTCGCCGCCGGGGCGGGGGCCCTGGCCGTGGTGTTCTGGCGCCGGCGCCGGCGCCGGCTCCCCGACGTCACCGACGAGGAGCGCCGCCTGGTGGAGGCGGCCCTGCGGGACCGGTCCCCCGTCCCCGGGACCCCGCCGGCGCCGGTGCCGTCGTGAGGCGCCTGGACCTGGAGGAGGAGCGGGCCCATCTTCTCGACTCGCTCACCGACCTCGACCGTGAGCGCGACGCCGGGGACCTCTCCGACGAGGACTACCGGGCCCTGCGGGACCGCTACGTCCGCCGCACGGCCCGCGTCCTGCGGGCCCTGGACGAGGGCCACGGGGCCGGGGCCGCTGCGCCGGGGGCACCGGGTGCGGAGGCGACCGCCCGTCCGGCGCCGCCTCCGCACGAGCCCGGGCCCCGTCGTCCCCGGCGGCGGCGCCGGGGCCTGGCCGTGGGTGGGGTGACCGCCATCGCCGCCGCCGTGGCCCTCCTGGTGGTGAGCACCCACACCAGCGCCCGGCTTCCCGACCAGACCCCCACCGGGACGGTGCGCCTCAGCCCCGGGGAGCAGCGCGACGTGACCCTGGCCCAGGCCGAGACGCTCGAGGCGCAGGGCCAGGACGCCCGGGCCGTGGTCCTCTACCGCCAGGTCCTGGCGGGCGACCCCGACCAGGCCGACGCCCTGGCCGAGCTGGCATGGCTCGAGTACCAGGCGGCGGTGTCGGCCCGCGACGGCACCGTGCTGGCCACGGCCCAGCGCCAGGAGGAGCGGGCCGCCCGGCTGGCCCCGTCCGACGACGCCCCCCATCTCTACCTGGGCACCATGCTCCTGGCCGGCGGGGACGCGGCCGGCGCCGCCGACCAGTTCGGGCGGTTCCTGGCCGACCATCCCGCCACCGCCACGGTCCGCCAGGCCTGGGCCCTCGTGACCGAGGCGTACACCAGGGCGGGCCGTCCGGCGCCGAGCTTCCCGGGGGCCTGAGCCCCCGGGCCGGGGTCGCTCAGCCCCCCAGGGCGCGCAGGCCCGCCACCACGGCGGGGAAGGCGGCGGCGAAGGCGGCCACGTCGTCGTCGGTGGTGGACCAGCCCACCGACAGGCGCAGCGAGCGCTCGGCGTCGGCCCCCATGGCCTCCAGCACGGGCGAGGGGGCGAGCGACTCCGAGGAGCAGGCCGAGCCGGAGTGGGCGGCCACCCCGGCCCGGTCCAGGCCCAGGAGGACGGCCTCGGCCTCGACCCCGTGCACCGCCACGCACACGATGTGGGGGACGCGGTCCTCGGGGTCCCCGAGCACCGTCACCCCCGGGACGGCCCGGGCCGCCTCCAGCAGGGCGCCACTGTGGCGCCGGGCCCGCCCCGCCTCGGCCGCCAGGCGGGCCGGGTCCCCCAGCACGCCGGCGGCGGCCCCGAAGCCCACCACGGCGGCCACGTTCTCGGCCCCGGCCCGCCGGGCCCGCTCCTGGTCCCCGCCCACCAGGAGCGGCTCGATCCGGAGCCCCCGCCGCACCACCAGGGCCCCCACCCCGGCCGGGCCCCCGAGCTTGTGGGCGCTCACCGACACCAGGTCGGCCCCGAGCTCGTCGAGGGCCACCGGGACGTGGCCGGCGCCGGCGCAGGCGTCGACGTGCAGGGCGGCGCCGTGGCGCCGGCACACCTCGGCCACGGCCGCCACGGGCTGGAGGGTGCCCACCTCGTGGTTGGCCAGCTGGCAGTGGACCAGGGCCACCCCGGGGCCCTCCCCCCGGGTCCCGGCCAGGACGGCCTCCACCTCGCCCGGGTCGAGGCGGCCCACCCCGTCCACACCCAGCGCCACCACGTCCCCGGCCCGGCGGGCGGCGTCGCGCACGCTCGAGTGCTCCACCGCGGCCAGGACGCCCACCCCGCCGGGGCGGGCCCGGCCCGCCCCCCACACGGCGGCGTTCACCGCCTCGGTGCCGCCCGAGGTGAAGACCACCTGGCGGGGGCGGGTGCCGAGGAAGGCGGCCACGGCCTCCCGGGCCTCCTCCACCACCACCCGGCTGCGCCGGCCCTCCTCGTGGATGCGCCCCGGATCGCCCAGCACCGGGGCGGCCGGGCCCAGGACCGAGAGGAGCGCCGCCACCACCTCGGGGCGGGGCGGGGAGGTGGAGGCGTGGTCGAGGTAGTGCCGGGTCAGGGTCAGACCAGGGCGGCGCAGGCGTCGTCGCCCCTGGCGCGCGACGACAGGACCACGGGGATGGGCGCCTCCACGGCCGAACCGCACAGGCCGGCCAGCAGGCCCCGCACCATCCCCCTGTCCACGGCGCAGATCACCGGGTGCTGGGCCGCCGCCTCCCCGAAGGGGCAGTGCTCGGCCACCACCGCGGTGGAGTCGCCCCGGTCCTCGGCGTGGGCGGCGAACCCGTGGGCGGTGAGGGCGTCGGCGATGGCGTGCATGGCGGCCCGCAGGGAGCGCTGGCCCTCGCCCGGCTCCATGCGCTCGGCCAGGGTGCGGCCGTAGTCCTCGCCCACCCGCTCCGCCATACGCTCGGCCTCGGCCGGCCCCAGGAGCTCGAGCGCCTCGGCCAGGAGCGACACCACCAGATCGTCCCGCTGGCTCACGAGGTCGAGGGTGGGGTCGGTGCCCGGACCGTCGGCGGCCCGGTAGCGCTTGGAGGGCCGGCCCGCCCCGGCCGTGGAGGAGCGCTCCAGGCCGACCTCGAGATAGCCCCCCGCCGCCAGGCGGTCCAGGTGGTGGCGGGCCACGTTGGGGTGGAGGGAGAAGGCGGTGGCCACCTCGGAGGCGGTCACGGCGGGGTGGGAGCGCACGTGGAGGTAGATCTCGCGCCGGGTGGGATCGCCGAAGGCCGATGTCACGGCGGCCACCGCCGCCGAGAAGCGCCGGTCGGCGGGCGCCCCCGATCCGGGGTCGGGTGCGGGGTGCACGGGACTACTCTACCTGCCGGGCGCGCCGAACTCCCTGGTGGCGCCCCCCGTCCTGCCTGGAGCCCACCCCGTGGCCGTCACCGAAGCCGAGTTGCGCGCCGCCGTCGCCGCCGTCGACGACCCGCTCCTGCGACGCGGCCTGGGCGAGCTCGGGATGGTGCGCTCGGTCGAGACCGGGCGCCGCCGCTCCACCGTGGTGGTGGCCCTCCCCGTCGACCCCTGGCCCCCGGCCCGGGAGCTGGCCGACCTGGTGGCCGGGGCGGCGGCCGCCGTGGGGGGGGACGGGGTGCGGGTCGAGCTCGCCACCATGACCGATCCCGAGCGGGCCGAGCTGCACCGCCGCCTGGCCCTGGGTCCGGGGGGCGAGCCCGCCCCGGTCCCGGCCGGCGCCCACGCCCACGCCCGGCCCGGGGGCCCGCCCCGCCCCCTGGGCCACGAGGAGGGGCGCCCCAACCGCTTCACCGCCCCCGGCTCCCGCACCCGGGTGGTGGGGATCTCCTCGGGCAAGGGGGGCGTGGGCAAGTCCTCGGTGTCGGTCAACCTGGCCGTGGCCCTGGCCGCCCGGGGCCACGACGTGGGCCTCCTCGACGCCGACGTCTACGGGTTCTCGGCCCCGAAGATGCTGGGGGTGCGCCAGCGGCCCGTGGCCATCGACGACCTCCTCGTGCCCCCCGTGGTGCACGGGGTGCGCTGCCTGTCCATGGGCTTCTTCGTCCCCGACGAGCAGCCCGTGATCTGGCGCGGGCCCATGCTGCACAAGACCCTCGAGCAGTTCCTGGTGGACGCCTACTGGGGCGAGCCCGACTTCCTGTTGGTGGACATGCCCCCCGGCACCGGGGACGTGGCGCTGTCGCTCGGGCAGTACCTCCCCCGCACCGAGGTCCTGGTGGTCACCACGCCCCAGCCCGCCGCCCAGCGCGTGGCCCAGCGCTCGGCCTTCGCCGCCCGCAAGCTCAAGCTGGCGGTGCGGGGCGTGGTCGAGAACATGTCCTGGTTCACCGGGGACGACGGCACCCGCTACGAGCTGTTCGGCGCCGGGGGCGGCGAGGCCCTGGCCCGGGACCTCGGCGTCGAGCTGCTGGGGCAGATCCCCCTGGTGCCGGCCATGCGCCAGGGGGGCGACCTGGGGGTCCCGGTGGTGGCGGCCGACGGCGCCGAGGAGGCGGCCCGGGCCTTCGACGCCCTGGCGGCGCGCCTCGAGGACCTGGGCCCGGCCCGCATCTACCGCCGCGAGCTCACCGTCCGCTGATCCCGCGCCCCGGCGGCGTCAGGGCGCACCCGAGAGGTCGTCCACGGCCCGGGGCAGGCGGGCCGTGTCCCAGCCGAGCTCGGACACGGCCAGTCCGAGGGCGTAGCGGTCGGTCATGCCGGCCACGTACGCCACGGCCTCCTCCACGGCCCGCTCCGTCCCCCCCGCCATCCCGCCCGCCACGGCCACGGCCGGGATGCGGTTGGGCTGGTCGGCGAAGTGCTCCACCAGGGCCCGCAGCACCGCCACCACCGAGGCCCCCTGGGCCAGGGAGGCGGGGCGGAGGTAGACGTGGTCGTAGTTGCCGTGGCGGAAGGCGGCCAGGGCCTCGGCCAGGTCGTCGCCCATGCCCACCCGGCCCGTGGCCAGCACGGTCTCCACCATGCCGCCGATGAACGCCCCGAGCTGGCTGGAGCGGGTCGGGCCGCACCGCTCGCCCACCACGGCCGGGAGCATGGAGGGGGCCACGATGCCGGCCGAGCAGGCGTCCTCCCAGTCGTGGCACACGTAGGCGATGCGGTCGGCCCAACTCACCACCTCGCCCTCGGGGGTGGCCGGGGCGGGGCGCGACCACGAGTGGTTGCGGATGCCGTCGAGCGTCTCCTCGCACAGGTTGAGGCCGGCCAGCGACACCTCGGCCCCCCACACGGCGTGATCGAAGCCCCCGGGCAGGAACACCGACAGGGCGTCCTCGCTCATGTGCCCGCCCGGGCCGTGCCCGCAGTCGTGGCCCAGGGCGATGGCCTCGGTCAGGGCCACGTTGAGCCCGCACGCCCGGGCCACCGAGGTGGCCACCTGGGCCACCTCCAGGGCGTGGGTGAGGCGGGTGCGCTGGTGGTCGGCGGGGAAGACGAAGACCTGGGTCTTGCCGGCCAGGCGGCGGAAGGCGGTGGCGTGCAGGATCCGGTCGCGGTCGCGCTCGAAGCAGGTGCGGAGGGGGTCGGGCTCCTCGGGCCGGGCCCGGCGCCCCGCCCCGGCGGCCCGGGTGGCCCCGGGGGCCAGGAGGAGGTGCTCGGCCGCCTCCCGGTCCTGGCGCCGGCGGGGGGCGAGGGGGCCGTCGGTGCCCAGGCCGGCCCGAGAGTCGGCGTGGGCGGTGCGCACGCCGGCGCTGTGGTGGCCGGCCATGGTGGCGGCCCAGCGCAGGCCCCGCTCGGTCTGGGGGACGGGGGTCGTGCCCATGGGTCGTAGTGTGGCGCACGGCTGTAGGGTCGGTGGCTCCCCGGGGGCTCCCCACGCCCCGCAGGTCGGATCGGAGGAGCGACACCACGTGGACGTACGGATCGGGATCGTGCAGAGCGTCAAGGAGCTCGAGGTCGAGCTGGGCGACGACACCGACCGCGACGCGGTCATCGCCGACATCGAGGCGTCACTGGGCCGCGAGGAGGGGGTGCTGTGGCTGACCGACCGCAAGGGCCGGCGGGTCGCCGTCCCCGTGGCCAAGGTGGCCTACGTGGAGGTGGGCGCCCCCACCCACGAGCGCCGGGTGGGGTTCGGCGCCCCCTGACCCCCGGTCCCGGCCGGACCCGGCCGTGAGCGGCGAGGGAGCCGGACCGGGTCTGCTCGACCGCCGCCTCCTCTTCGTCACCGGCAAGGGGGGCGTGGGCAAGACCACCATCGCCTCGGCCCTGGCCCTGCACGCCGCCGGGACGGGCCGGCGGACGCTGCTGTGCGAGGTCGACGCCAAGGGGGACGTGGCGGCCTACTTCGAGACCGGTCCCACCGGTTTCACCCCCCGCCAGGTGCTCCCCTCGCTGTCGCTCATGTCCATGGACACCGAGGCCTCGTTGCGGGAGTACCTGCGCCTCAACCTCCGCATCCCCGTGGTGGGCCGCATCGGCCCCCTGGCCAAGGCCTTCGACTTCGTGGCCACGGCGGCCCCCGGGGTGCGCGAGATCCTCACCGTGGGCAAATTCTGCTGGGAGGTGCGGGAGCGCCACTACGACCTGGTGGTGGTGGACGCCTCGGCCACCGGCCACATCGTGGGCCAGCTGGCGGCCCCCCAGGCCATCAACGACCTGGTCAAGGTGGGGCTCATCCGGTCCCAGACCGACTGGCTGGTGGAGATCCTCTCGGACCCCGCCACCACCGGCCTCGTGGTGGTCACCACCCCCGAGGAGATGCCGGTGAACGAGACCATCGAGCTGGCCGGCCGGGTGCGGGAGGAGACCACCGTCGACCTGGCATCGGTGATCGTGAACCGCGTCCTGCCCGAGCTGTTCGGCCGGAGCGAGGAGGAGATCTTCGAGCGACTGCGTGAAGCGGCGCCGGCGGAGGCATTGGCGAAGGCGTCCGGTGGCGACCCACGGCCCGTGCTCGACGGCGCCCGCCTCGCAGTGACGCTGCGACG
>DATJOV010000368.1:0-3153 GCA_035506735.1 Acidimicrobiales bacterium
GTGACCCAGGCCCTCGACCCACCCCGCACCCGGGCCCCCGGCCGGGTCCCGCCCCACGACCTCGACGCCGGGGAGTCCCTGCTCGGCGCCATGCTGCTGTCGCGCGACGCCATCGCCTCGGCCATCGAGTGCTGTGTGGCCGACGACTTCTACAAGCCCGCCCACGGCCACGTCTTCGCCGCCATCGTGGGCCTCTACGCCCGGGGTGAGCCGGCCGACCCCGTGACGGTGGCCGACGAGCTGCGCCGGGCCTCGCTCCTCGAGGCCGTGGGCGACGCCTCGGTGCTCATCTCCCTCCAGGTCAACACCCCGTCCACGGCCAACGCCGCCCACTACGCCCGCATCGTGGAGGAGCTGGCCCTCCTGCGCCGCCTGGTGGGGGTGGCGGGCGAGATCGCCGAGCTCGGCTACAGCCTCCCCGAGGACATCTCGGCCGTGGTGGACCGGGCCGAGACCATGGTGTTCGAGGTGGCCCAGCGGCGGGTGGTGGACACCATGGCGCCCCTGCGCGACCTGCTGGCGGCCAGCCTCGACCACCTCGAGAACCTCTACGCCCGGGGCGACACCATCACCGGGACCCCCACCGGCTACACCGACCTGGACGAGATGCTGGCCGGACTCCAGCGCTCCAACCTGGTGGTGGTGGGGGCCCGGCCCGCCATGGGCAAGACCAGCTTCGCCCTCGGCATCGTGACCCACGCCGCCGTGCACGCCAGGGTGCCGGTGCTGCTGTTCTCCCTGGAGATGAGCCACCTCGAGCTCACCCAGCGCATGCTGTGCTCGGAGGCGGCCGTCGACGCCACCCGCATGCGCAACGGGCGCCTGCTCGAGTCGGACTGGCCCAAGATCTCCGGGGCCATCGGGCGCCTGGGCGACGCCCCCATCTACATCGACGACAACCCCAACCTCACCGTCATGGACATCCGGGCCAAGGCGCGCCGCCTCAAGGCCCGGGAGGGTCTCGGGTTGGTGGTGGTGGACTACCTCCAGCTCATGAGCGGCCACGCCAAGAGCCGGGCCGAGAACCGCCAGGTCGAGGTGTCGGAGATCAGCCGGGGGCTCAAGGTCCTGGCCCGCGAGCTCGACATCCCCGTCATCGCCCTGTCGCAGCTGTCGCGCAACCTCGAGATGCGCCAGGACAAGCGCCCCGTCCTGGCCGACCTGCGCGAGTCGGGGTCCATCGAGCAGGACGCCGACGTGGTGCTCTTCATCTACCGGGACGAGATCTACAACCCCGATCCCACCGTCCGGGGCAAGGCCGAGGTCATCATCGCCAAGCACCGCAACGGACCCACCGGCATGACCGAGCTGGCCTTCGTGGACCGCTACACCCGCTTCGCCGGGATGGGCCGCGACCTCTGAGCCGTCACCCGGCGCCGGCCCCGCCCGTCGGGGCGTCGTCGTCGGTCTCGGGTGCGGCACCGAGGGCCCGGGCCACGAACTCCACCGCCACGGCCAGCAGCTCGTCGTCGAGGGCCTCGGGCTCCACCAGCGACAGCTGGGACAGCCCCCGGAACACGGCGTGGATGACCCGTGACGTCCGCTCCGGGTCGGCCAGGGGGGGGAGCCGGCGCCTGTCGCGCTCGGCCGCAAGGAGATCGGCCACCACGGCCACATAGGTGTCGTCCACCTGGGCCAGGCGCCGGCGGGCCTCGGGATTGCGGGCCGCGAACAGGACGAACTCGTGCTGGAGCAGGGCGAAGTGGGATCCGGACTGGCGGACCTGCTCCCGGATGAGGGCCACGAAGGTGGCGAGCCCGGCGCCCGGCGCCAGCTCGGCCCTGTCCTCCAGCACGGCCAGCAGGGCGGCCGTCTCCCGCTCGTAGTTGGCCTCGAACAGGGCCAGGAAGAGGTCCTCCTTGCTGCGGAAGTTCGAATAGACCGCCCCCTTGGTGAACCCGGCCACGGCCGCCACCTCGTCCAGGGTGGCTCCGTGGAAGCCCCGCTCGGCGAAGACCTGGGAGGCGGCCGCCAAGAGGTAGTCCCGGGTCTGCTGACGCCGGCGCTCGGGGGTGAGGGGTTCCATGGGCCGGGGCTCCGTGTTCGGGACGGGGCGGGACGGGGCTTGCGCTACCAGCGAGCATAGTAAATACTCACGGGTATGTGGCGTGCCAAGAAGGATTCTCAGCCTTCCGGCGACGGCGGGCCCGCCCCCGCCCTCGAGGCCCGGGGCCTGACCAGGCGCTACGGGGCCCGCGTGGCGGTGGACCGCCTCGACCTGGTGGTGCCCCGGGGCGAGATCTACGGCTGCCTGGGTCCCAACGGGGCGGGTAAGTCCAGCCTGGTCCGCATGTGCTGCACCCTCCTGCGGCCCAGCGCGGGCCGGGTGCGGGTGGCGGGCCGGGACGTGGTGACCGAGCCCCAGGAGGTGCGGGCCCGCATCGGGGTGGCCCTGCAGGAGGCGGCCCTGGACGAGGGGCAGACGGGGCGGGAGCTCCTCGTCCTCCAGGGGCGCCTCCACGGGCTGCGCCCGGCCCGCATCCGGACGCGGGTGGCCGAGGTCCTGGACCTGGTGGACATCGGGTCCGCCCTCGACCGGCGCATCGCCACCTACTCGGGCGGGATGCGCCGGCGCCTGGACCTGGCCGCCGCCCTCGTCCACCGGCCCGAGATCCTCTTCCTGGACGAGCCCACCACCGGTCTCGACCCCGAGCACCGGGCCGCGGTGTGGGCCGAGGTGCGCCGCCTCAACACCGAGGTGGGGATGACGGTCTTCCTCACCACCCAGTACCTGGAGGAGGCCGACGCCCTGGCCCACCGGGTGGGGATCATCACGGCCGGGCGCCTGGCGGCGGAGGGGAGCCCGGCCGAGCTCAAGGCGGCCCACGGCCGCCACCGGGTGGAGGCCGAGGTCGACGGCGACGTGGCGGCGGCGGTGGCGGTGCTGCGCAGGGTGCCGGCCCTGGCGGCGGCGACGGCGGGGAACGGTGCCGTGGTGGTGCACGCCCCGGACGGGGCCGCCGCCGCCCCGGCCGTGGTGGCCGCCCTGGCCGGGGCGGGGACGACGGTGCGGCGCCTCACGGTGCGCACCCCCTCCCTCGACGACGTCTTCGCCAGCGTCACGGCGGCGGGGCGGGCCGGGGTGGGGCGGGAGGCGTCGTGATGCCCGGCGTCGCGCCGTCCTCGCCCCCGCCGCCCACGTCCCCGGTGCCG
>DATJOV010000369.1:0-9634 GCA_035506735.1 Acidimicrobiales bacterium
AGGGCGCTCACGTCCACGAACGACCGCACGTGCTCGGCGTAGGCGCCCAGCAGGTCCTGCTCCTCGTGGCCGCCCCGGGGGGGACCCTGGTCGGCCCCGTCGGCCAGGGCGGCCTCGGCCCCGGCCCGGATCTGGCCCAGCCCGCTGTCCTCGCCCACGGGCCGGGCCCCGGCCAGGCACAGCTTGATGCCGTTGTAGGCGGCCGGGTTGTGCGACGCCGTGAACATGGCCCCGGGCACGTCCAGGCGGCCCGAGGCGAAGTACATCATGTCGGTCGAGGCCAGGCCCAGGTCCACGACGTCGACCCCGGCGGCACGGGCCCCGGCGGCGAAGGCCTCCGACAGCGCCACCCCCGAGGCGCGCATGTCCCGGGCCACCAGCAGGCGCTGGGCTCCGGCGAAGCGCGCGAAGGACCAGCCGATCGCACGGCAGGCACGGTCGTCGAGCTGATCGGGTACCGTCCCGCGCACGTCGTAGGCCTTGAACACGGGGCCGAGTGCGGTCATGGCTGCTGCAGCCTACCCGCTGGCCTCGAGGGGCCCCGGCCCCGTCCCGGACCCCGCCGGGGGTCGGCCGGCACCTCGGCGTGGGACGCCCGACCCCGGCCCCCGCACCGGGGCCCGGCACGCGCCGGGGCCGGGCCAGACGGGCCGGCCCCGGACACCACGGCGGACGGGTCGCCCCGTGCGCCCCTGCCTGCGTGCTACTGGAGGTCGGTGCGGATCTGCTGGGCGTCGCGGTAGGCGGCGTGGAGGTCGTTGCGGGCGTTCACCAGGTTGGTGCGTGCGCCCAGGAACGCCTGCCAGTTGCCCGGAGCCCCCGACGGGGTCTGGGCCAGGACGGTGGCGGCCTGGCCGGCGGTGAGGCTCTGGGCTCCTGCCACCTGGCTCTTCAGGTCGGTGAAGGCGTTCTGCGCCGCCGTCACGTCCTTGCCCTGCGCCTGGGCGCTGGCGATGGCCTGGCTGATGGTGGGCTCGAGGTTCACGAACACGCCCTCGACGTAGGTCTCGTCGTCGGCCACCACGGTGAGGTGGGTCTGGGGGGTCATGACGATGTAGACCCGGAAGTTCACCACCATGGCCCTGGCCACCAGGCGCAGGGCGCGGCACGTCGTGGCCTGCTGGGCCTGGGGCTGCAGGGCCTGGATGCCCGGGAGCTCGACCGTGGTGATCGAGGTCTGCAGGGTCTGGCGGTCGGCGGCCGTGAGGTGGTTGGCCGGGTTGTCGGCGGCGGTGCTCAGGGCGTCGAGCGCGCTCACCCGGCCGGCGAGTGCGGCCTCGACCACCTGCTGGGCGGCGGCGAAGCCGGCCGGCGTGCACAGCGGGTTCGAGGCCGGGGCGGTGGTGGCGGTGGTGGCGGACGCCGTCGTGGTGACGGTGGACCCCGCCGCCGGGGCGGACGAGGCGGCGACGGCCACGCCGGGGACGGCGGCGACCGTCCCGGCCACGGCACCCGCCGCCAGCACGCCGACGGCGAGTCGGGTCATGAAGGTGCGCGTCATGTCAGGAATCTCCTTGCGGGTTGTTCAGGTCGTCGTCGGCGGTGCTCAGGTTGGTGTCGAGCGTGCCGAGCTCTGCCGCGACCTGGTTCAGGGTGGTCGTGCTCAGCGTGTCGGCGGACGTCGGCGACGGCGACCCGGACGGCTGGCTTCCCGACGGTGCCGTCGTCGCCGTCCCCTGCGGGGCGGTGGTCGACGACGTCACCGGCGCCGTGGTCGGCGTCGACGCCGGCGGCACCGTCCCCTGCACCACGTGCGAGGAGCCTGCGGCTCCGCACGCGGCCAGGGTGGCGGCGACGCCGAGCGAGAGCGCTGCGACGGCGAGCTTCCGTGTCGTCATCCTCACGTCCTCCTCGTGCCTGGGGTCCCGTGGGAGTTCCTCAAGGCATCGGACCCCGTGACGAGCCCCTTGAGGTTCCCGCAGCACCGAGGTCATCATCGGGCCCGCCGGTTCGGGGGGCGTGAGGCGCCGGTTAGGGAACGGTGAGGGCCGGGGACCAGCCCCGCCCGCCCGTGCCCGGCCACGGCAGGTCAGGTCAGGTCAGGTCAGGTCAGGCGTGGGTGTAGTGGCGGCGCACCAGCACGGCCAGGACCAGGAGCCCCACCACGGTGAGCACCAGGCCCACCCGCCCGGCCCCGGTCGAACCGTAGGTCACGGTGACGTGGTGCGACGTGGGCACCACCACCATCAGGTTCGGCTCCGCCCGCCACGGCCCGAGCGCCCCGGTGGCGTGCCAGGCCGGGAAGTACGACACGCGGACGAGGACGGGGACACCGGTGCGGTTCACGTCGAAGCTCACCTGGTCCCCGGTGTTGCGGATGTCGGACACCGTCACCTTGGGCAGGGCCACGTGGGTGGAGGGGGCCACCCCGCCGGGGGCCTCGGCCCACGAGCTCGGACCACCGGCCGTCATCTGCTGGTCCCAGCGGGCCGGATCGGCGTACCAGCGCTGGGCCTGGGGGAGCCAGGACGCCTGTGCCGCCCCCACCCCGGTGAGGACGTCGGGCTGCTCGGTGAGCGGTGTCACCAGGGCGCTGTCGTGCACCTCGTAGATCTTCCAGGTGGTGACGACGGTGGTGCCCGAGTAGGCGGTGTCCCACGGCCCCGTCGTGGCCACCAGGGAAAGGGCGGGATCGGCGTCGGCCTGGGCCTGGACCGAGGGGGACGAGGCCATGAAGTACTTCACCCCGAGCAGCTGCAGGTGCTGGATGCCCAGGGCCACGTCCAGGGGCCCGTACTGGATGCCCGTGGTGGACGAGACCATGGCCTCGGAGGGACCCACCGACAGCTCGGCCTGGTTGATGAAGTGCCACGGGGTCGTGGTCGAGGACTCGAAGAGCAGGCCCTCGAGGGACTGGACGCAGTTGCCGGTGTAGTACGGGAGCAGCATCAGGGCCATGGGCGTCCCGAAGCGGTTGAGGTCGGAGTTGTACTCCCACATGGCGCGCCCGCACCCGTACCGGGCCGACACCTTGTCCATGGTGCCGACGATCCCGGTGTGGAACTCGGCCCAGCCCGGCTTGCCCTCCATGCCCGAGTAGTTCCACTGGGCCCACCCGGGCACGTTGCTCGAGTGCACCGTGACCGGCCCCAGCTGGTAGGTGGAGCCGGGGGTGATGAGGAGCGGGGGCATGACCACGAGGGCGCTCACCGCCATGGCCACGAAGGGCACCGCCACCGCCCCCGGGGCCCAGCTGTGCCGGCGCCGGGGTGGCCTCGGGTGGTACGCCTGCCAGCCCGGGGCCCCGTCCGCCCCCGACCCCGGGACGCTGCGGGCGTACCCGGGGGGGTCCTCCACCGTGGTGGCCCGGCTGAGCCCGTCCCCCAGGGCCAGGCTCCCGGGACCCCCCGCCCCCGACAGGGCGGGCACCAGGTCCCTCCCCCCGAACCCGGCCCCGGCCGCCAGGGCCGGGCCGGGTGCGGCGAACAGGGGTCCCTGCCCCCCCGAGGGGGCGGCCAGGGCCAGCTCGGGGGGCACCCACCGCAGGGCGTCGCGCAGGCGGCGCCAGTAGCGCGCCCCCGCCACGGCGACCTCGGCCACGCCGTACCCGGCCATGAGGTAGACGACGATCCACCAGATGGGGTCGACCCGGGCGTTGTAGAGCGAGGTCTGGGGGGCGTAGCGCACGAACAGGGCGGCGATGCCCCCCACCACGGCCAGGGAGAGGATGGTGCGCTCCAAGCGCACGGCGGCGATGACGAGCCCCACGAAGGCGGCCACGAGGGCCCAGACGTCGGCCCCCGGCGCCAGGAGGGTGACGTAGGTGGTCACGTTCTGCCAACCCATGGTGGTGCTGTAGGCCTGCTCGGTGAGGAAGGGCACGGCCCACCACGCCACCAGGAGGAAGGCCGATCCCACCACCGTGAAGGCCCACCACAGGTGCCGGCGGGTGGGCCGGAACAGGAGGACGATCACCACCACGCCCACGAGGGCGAAGAGGGTGGTGACGAGGTGGCACAGGACGCAGGCGGCCAGGAGGAGGATGGCCGGGATGCGCGAGCGCCCGGTCCGCATGCCCCGCACCGCGACCCCGAGGAACACCAGGGCCACCGACAGCCCCAGGGAGAAGGCGTACTCCCCCGCCATGGTCGAGTAGAGGTTGCCGCCGTAGATGGTGAAGGTCTGGTCGAAGAGGAAGGGGAGCGTGAAGGCGGCGAGCACGGCGGGGCGGGGACGCTCCATCCCCGACAGCCGGCCGAAGGCCCAGGCGGCGATGGGGAGGGTGATCGACCCCAGGATGGTGGCGAACTTGAAGGCGATGTCGAAGGGGATGACGTACCCGAGGAGGGCGGCGATGGTGTCGGGGAGGGGGAAGTAGAAGGTGTAGAGGGGGAGGCCGTCGTAGGCCCCGGGGAACCATCCCGTCAGGTGGCCGTGGGGGATCAGGTTGGACTTGAGGAAGGCGGCCAGGCCGAAGTGGGCCCCGGTGTCCCCCCCCGTGGTCGTGGTGTTGGACAGGAGCAGACGCGGATCGACCTGCCACAGGACGATGACGATCACCCCCGCCACCACGGCAAAAGTGGCCAGAGCCGGGCCCGACGGTCGGCGCATCACTCACATGGTGCCCGAAACCGGGCCCCAATCGCGAGCACGGGGCCGCCCCGGGACCCCCGGACGGGGTCCGGGACCCCCCCGGCGGCCCCGCCCCGCCGCACCACCGGCGCCGGACGGTGGCCCGGGGGCGCACCCCGGGCGGGGTCGGTCAGCGGACCAGTCCGGTGGGGTAGGCGACGGAGAGGACGGCCACGAGGTTGAAGGCGGCGTGGGCGAAGATGCAGGGCCCGATGCGGCGGAAGCGGGTGGCCAGGACGGCCAGCACCACCCCGAAGGCGGCCAGGCCGAGGAGCTGGAGCAGCTCGAAGTGGGCCAGCCCGAAGACCACCCCGTCGAGGAGGACGGCCAGCACCACCCCCAGGACGGGCCCGGCCGGGGCCAGGACCCGCAGCAGGGCGCGCAGGACGAGGCCGCGGAAGAACAGCTCCTCCACCACCGGCACCACCACCACGGTGAGCACGGCGATCACGGCCAGGTCGGCGCCGGGGAACCCCCCGGTGAGGTGCTTGGCGGGTTGGGACAGCTTGGTGCTCAGGTCGGGCACGGCCCGCTCGAGCGGGACGTAGAGGAGCGGGAGGAGCAGCAGCTGACCGGCCAGTCCGAACACGATCCCCCACACCGGGTCCCACGGGCGCACCCGCAGGCCGACGTCGCGCCCCACGCTCCCCGTGCCGGCGGTGCGGCTGGCCACCACGACGGCGCCGACGAACCCCAGCCACAACCCGACCAGACCGCTCACCACCACCCACCCGGGGGGGACGGCCTCGCTCGCCAGCCTGGTCACGTCCCCGGAGTGCCCGGTGGCGGCGGCCACCGCGGCCAGCAGCACGGCACTGGCGACCTGGCCGGCCAGGAAGCCGACGACGGCGATGGCCAACCACCGCCAGGCCTTGGCCCGGGTGGACGGTGCGGGCGGGAACCCGCTCCCGTCCTCGTGGGCACCCCGTCCCGGTGCCGTGCCGGGCGGCCCGAGCCCGCTCCACGGCCCCCCCGGGACCCCACCGACGCCGGGCCAGGGGACGGGTCGAGGGGGGGAGGAAGGGGGTGCGGGGGCGGTCGGGGTCGGATCCCCGTCCGCATCCGCTCGGGTCCGGGGGTCGCCGGCGGAGGGCCGGGGCCGGCCGGGGTCGGGGTGCGGATCTCCCCCCGGTGCAGGGACCGTCGGACCTCCGGGTTCGCAGCCGGGAGCGCCGCCGGTCATCGGGAAGAGGTTAGTGACCGGGTGGTCGGGGCAGGCAGCACCGTGCGTGGTCGTCACGCCCTGCGTGCATGGTCCGGCAGCCGGGCACGTACCATGGAGGGATGAGTCCCTCCCTTCCCGACCGTCGTTCGGGACGTCCCCAGCCGGGGGGCTCGGGCGGCCCCGTTCCGGGTGGGTCGGGGGCTCCGACCTCGTCCGGTGGGGACCAGAGCTGGCGCTGGATCTTCGCCCTCCTCATCGTGGCCGTGGTGGCCATCCTCATCGTCCCCGCCCTGCTCCAGAAGCAGCAGGTCAAGAAGATCGGGTACAAGGACTTCCTCAGCCAGTACGTCGAGCAGCGCCTGGTCAAGAACGCCTCGGTCAACAACGACACCGGGGTGATCACCGGCAACCTGAAGGACGGGACGCCCTACACGGTGAACGGTCCCGATCCGTCGCTCGACAGCGACGTCCAGATCATGAAGAAGGACATCCCCACGGTGGCCTTCAACACCCCCACCCAGAGCACCCTCGAGCAGTGGCTCCCCACCATCATCATCCTCCTCGTCTTCGTGGGCATCTTCTTCTGGATCAGCAGGAGGGCCCAGGGCCAGATGAGCGGGATCATGTCGATCGGGCGGTCGCGGGCGAAGATGTACACGACCGAGCGCCCCCGCACCACCTTCGCCGACGTGGCCGGCTACCAGGGCGTGAAGATCGAGATCAGCGAGGTCGTCGACTTCCTCAAGTCCCCCCACCGGTTCCGGGACATCGGCGCCAAGATCCCCAAGGGCATCCTCCTCGTGGGCCCCCCGGGCACGGGCAAGACCCTCCTGGCCCGGGCCGTGGCGGGCGAGGCCGGGGTCCCCTTCCTGTCGGTGAGCGGGTCCGACTTCATGGAGATGTTCGTCGGGGTGGGCGCCAGCCGGGTGCGCGACCTGTTCCAGACGGCCCGCAAGCAGGCGCCGGCCATCATCTTCGTGGACGAGATCGACTCCATCGGGCGCAAGCGCGGCGCCGGGCTGGGGGGCGGGCACGACGAGCGGGAGCAGACCCTCAACCAGATGCTGTCGGAGATGGACGGCTTCGACCCGGCCGAGGGCGTGGTCATCATGGCCGCCACCAACCGCCCCGACATCCTCGACCCGGCCCTCCTGCGCCCGGGCCGGTTCGACCGCCAGATCGTGGTGCCGCTCCCCGACCTCGAGGAGCGCCTCCCCATCCTGCGGGTCCACTGCAAGGACAAGCGGATCGGCGCCGACGTCGACCTGGAGCTGGTGGCGCGGGGCACGCCGGGGATGAGCGGAGCCGACCTGGCCAACCTCGTCAACGAGGCCGCCCTCCACGCCGTGCGGCGCGGCTCGCACCAGGTGGACATGCAGGACTTCGAGGCGGCCCGGGACCGGGTCCTCATGGGCCAGCGGCGCGAGAGCCTCGTGCTGTCCGAGGCGGAGAAGGAGCGGGTCGCCTTCCACGAGGGGGGCCACGCCGTCCTGGCCTACGTGCTCGAGCACGCCGACCCCGTCCACAAGGTCACCATCCTCCCCACCGGGCTGGCCCTGGGCGTGACCCAGCAGCTGCCCATCGAGGAGCGCCACATCTACCCCCGGGAGGTCATCGAGGACTCCCTGGTGGTGCGCATGGGCGGGCGCGCCGCCGAGCTCCTCGTGTACGGCGACCTCTCCACCGGCGCCAGCAACGACCTGGTGGGCAACACCGAGCTGGCCCGCAAGATGGTGCGGGAGTGGGGCATGAGCGAGGAGCTCGGCCCCATGGCGTGGGGATCGCAGGGCATGGTCTTCCTGGGTGAGGACCTCATGCACTCGCGCGACTACTCCGAGGACACGGCCCGGGTCGTCGACGCCGAGATCGCCCGGATCCTGCGGCTGCAGGAGGAGCGGGCCATCGAACTGCTGAGCCGCCACCGGGGCGGCCTCGACGCCGTGGCCCGCGCCCTGCTCGAGCGCGAGACGCTCGACGGGAGCGAGGTGGGCAAGCTCGTCGACGCCGCCTACGGCCGTCCCGTCCACGACGGGGCCAAGCTCACCCACCGCTTCACCTCCCCCAACGGGGCCGGGCTGACGGTGGAGGACACCGGGGCGGGCACGGGCGAAGACGTCCCCGTTCCCAACGGGGCCGAGGGGCGCCCGGCCGGCGCACCCTCCACCCCGGCGGCCCCCGCCACCCCGCCCGACTGAGTCCCGCCACCCCGCCCGACTGAGTCCCGCCGGCCGGCCCGATTGAGTCCCGCCACCCCGCCCGACTGCGTCCCGCCGGCCGGCCCGATCGGCTCCCGCCGCCCCGACCGGCGCGGTGTCAGCCCCGGGCGAAGGCGGGGAGGACCACGGCGCCGGGGGCGGCCACGGGGACGGCGTCGGCCTCGAGGGCCACGGGCTGGTCCGAGGCGACGGCGAAGGGGGCGAACCCGATGGCCAGGCCGGGCCCGGGCTGGATCAGGAGCGGCGCCCCCGGCTCCACCAGGCGGGGACCCTGCCCCGTGATGGGGGCGCCGTCCGAGGTCACCAGGCGCACGTGGGCGGGACGGGTCCCGAGGTCCACCACGGCCAGCGACGAGATGCCCGTGCCGGGGGTCGGGGCGGCGGGCACGATCCAGTTCCTCCAGCCGCCCGCCACCCCCACGACCTCGCCGTCCTCGGGGGCGGGGGACGCCGGCCCGGCGGGTGCGCTGATCTGGCGGCTCACCACGATGCCCGGACCACCACTGGAGAAGACCGCCCCGTAAGCGACCCCGGCGGGGATGCGGGTCTGCTCGTTGGCCACCAGCGTGGCCGAGGTCTCCGGCGGCACCGTCATGGTGAGCGGGACCGCCCCCGTCCCCCGCGGCAGCAGCAGCTCCACCGAGACCCGGGCCGGACCGGACGAGGGGTTGAGGGCGTGGAAGCTCACCGTGGTGCCCGGCCCGTCGGTGCTCTGGGGGAAGACCCAGCGCCGGGCGGGCACGGCCGTCCCCGGCACGAGGGACAGCCCAGCATCGCCGGCGACGCCGACGGCCTGGAGCTCGGTGGCCACCACCGTGCCGGTCAGGGCCGACACCTCGGTGGCCACGTCGGGGTCGTTGGTGTCGTGGTCCCCCAGGTTCTCGGTGACGAGGGAGCCGGGGCCGACGTCGATGCCCTGGTAGGCGGCGGGGGCCAGGGGGCCGGCCGTGGCCGAGACCAGGGTGACGTCGACGGTGGCGTTGGTGGCGCCCGGGTTGAACAGGTTGAGGGTCAGCCCCCCGCCCTGGCTGGTGGCGCCGTGGGCGACGTACCACTGGGCGCCGGTCGAGGTCGAGCACGGGGCCGTGCTCCACCCCAGGGGGCCGGCCACCGCCTGGGCCACGGCCACGCCCCCGCCGTCGAGGACCACGGCCTCCCCCACCACGGCGGAGGAGCCCAGCTGGGAAGCGGCGACGGTGGTGGCGCCGTCGGCGGGCACGTCGACCGGGATGACGCTGGCCCCCGACCATGGCGCCGGGGGCGACGCCCCCTGGGCCTGGGCCGGGACCACCGTGACGGTGCCCGGCACGGGCCGGGCCGAGCCGTTGGTGAGGACGATGGTGCCGGGGGCCGACCCCTGGGCGCCGGTGCCCCCGGCGCAGTACCAGGCCGAGGACTCCGTCCCCCCCGTGGGGGCCACCCCCACCGGCGACAGGGCGCCCACGGTGGCGGCGGGCGAGGCGCCCCGCCCCACGACGCGGTCGACGAGCCCCGTCCCTACCACCACGGCCACCAGCACGGCGATCAGGAGCGTCCGCCCCAGCGGGGGGCTCACCGACCCTTCCCGGTGGCCGCCGGTCGGGCTCGGGGCGCATCCGGTGCCCCCGCCCCGCCGTCGGCGACGTCGGGAGGGGCCCCGGCCCGGCTCGGGACCGGGGCGCCGGACACCCCGGCCCCGGGG
>DATJOV010000370.1:0-2305 GCA_035506735.1 Acidimicrobiales bacterium
CGTCCTCCACCAGGTAGCGGCTGAAGCCGCCCACCACGCCCACCAGCACCAGCTCCACCGCGAACTGCACGCTCGCCACGGCATCGGCCCGGTGCGAGACCAGGCTGGGCAGGGCCACGGCCAGCCCGGCGATGAGGGAGATGCCCGTCACCACCCGGACCCCGCCCGCGAACCCGGCCACGATCGTGGCCACGCCCAGGCTGACCAGGAAGGGGGAGGAGGCGAAGCCGGTGGCCTCGACCACCGCCACGCCCACGGCCACCTCGAGGAGCAACGCCGCGCTGGTGTGCCACGGGCTGCGCTCGTGGCCCACGGGACGGACCGTGCGCCACAGGGTGTAGGCCACGAGGACCCCCCCCGCCACCGCCACCCGGGTGCCCAGGCGCTCGAGCTCGCCCAGGGCCAGGGCCAGGCACACCGTGGCCCACCGCAGGGCGGTGAGGAGGGGGCCGAAGCCGGCCAGGAGCTCGGGGGAGGCGGGGCGCAGGTCGCGCCAGCCCAGACGGTTGCGCCACGGGCGCGCCGGGTCCTCGGTCAGCTCGGGCGCCAGCCGGCTGTCGTCGGGCAACGTCGTCGCCGCCTCGGGGAACGGCTCGACCACCTGCACGTTGGGCTTCACCCCCGTTGGCGAGGGACAGCCTCAGGCCGGACTCCTGGCTGTCATGGGACGGTCACGTACCGTCACGTATCGTGCCGCGGGGCCCGAAACCTGAGCCCTCCGGCCCAGGTTCGCCCACGGTGGGCACCACACCCGCGCTAGGTGGCGGCCCCCGAGGGGGCGGCGGGGGCCGGCCCCGGGGCCGGGACGGCCACGATCCAGCCCCGGTCGGCCAGGACCACCCGCCAGTCCCGGTCCCCCTCCAGGGACCGGGCCAGGGGGTCGGCCCGGGGCCAGAGCACGGCGTCGACGCCCCGGCGCGCCAGGATGGCGGCCCACCCGGGGCGGTCGAGGAGCAGGTCGTCGTCGTCGTGCACCATGGCCAGGGAGAAGACGTCCACCCGGTCGTCGAAGAAGGCCCGGGCCCGGGTGCCGTAGCGCAGCTCCAGGTAGTTGCCCACGTAGTCGGGGGTGGCCACCCGCCCCGGGACCAGATGGTGGCGGGCCATCCACGTCACCTCGGCCACGGGGTAGGCCGAGAGGTCGTAGGCGGGGCGATCCATGGCCCCGGCCACGAGGGTCACCCCCAGCACGGCCAGGGCCACCCCGGCCAGGGCCGGGACCGGGCCCCGGCCCTCGCCCCGCACCGTCCCCACCCCGGCCAGGCCCCGGGCCAGGACGGGGGTGAGGACCAGGGCGGCCACGGGCACGTTGCGGGCCGCGGCCAGGGCGGCGGCGACGAAGACCATCGCCACCAGGCCGTCCTCGGCCCACCCCGGGCGACGGCCCCGGGCCGCCACCACCAGGACCAGGGTGAGGAGGGCGGCGGCCCCGAAGACGGCGTCGACGGGGTCGGCGAAGCTCGGGGGCTGCCACTCGGCCACGGTGGCCAGGGCCTGATGGTCCCGCACCACGGTGAGGGGGTAGAGGAGCAGGCGGGGTCCGACGGGGTTGAGCGCCCCCAGGGCGACGCCGAGCACGGCCCACCTCCCCACGGCCCCCACCCGTCCGGCCCGCCGTCCCTCCAGGCGCCGCCCCGCCCCCCGCAGGCCCAGGTACACCAGGGCCAGGGGCCAGCTGCCGTGGACGTTGACCCAGCACCACAGGAGCGGCACCGCCCACCACGGCGCCCCCCGCCCGGTCTCCACCATGACCATCAGGGCGGCGAAGAGGACGAGCGCCATGAGGAGGGGCCGGGGCGACCAGTAGCCGGTGCCCACGGCCAGGAGGGCGGCGCCGGCCACCAGGCGGCCGGCCAGGGCCCGGGCCGGGCGGGTGAGGATCCAGCCCAGCCCCCCCAGCAGCGCCGCCAGGGCGCCGTGCAGGAGCTGGAGGCCGTGGCCCCCGGCCACGTCGTCGACGAGGGCGTAGAGCACCGAGGCCAGCCACGACTCCACCACCCAGGGCCGGCCCGCGGCGGTGAAGGTGAAGGGGTCGGTGGTGGGGACCCCGTGGGCCAGGATGAGGCGGCCGGTGGCCAGCTCGGTGAAGAAGGAGTTGTCGTGGATGCGGGCCAGCCCCACGGCCAGGCCCCACAGCACGAAGGCGGCACCGGCCACGGTGCGGGCCCGGGGGAGGGGCCGGACGCGGGGGGCGGGGGCCTCGGGCCCGGCCGGGGCGGGCGCCGTGAGGACCGGGGTCGTCACGGGGGTGGCGCCGTCACCGGTCGGCTCAGTGCCGGAAGGCTTCGTAGATGCCGAGGACGGC
>DATJOV010000371.1:0-2206 GCA_035506735.1 Acidimicrobiales bacterium
AGTCGATGACCTTCCCCTTGGCCACGGTGGTGGAGTGCACGTCGGTGCAGGCCGCCTGCAGGTTGGCCTGGGCCAGGAGCCCGGCGATGGCGGGGCAGTCGCCCGTCACGGCGGTGAGGTCGGGCACGGCCTCCGTGGGCAGGCCCGAGGACACCACCACCGACACGGCGCTGCCCTCCTTGAGCGAGGTCCGGGGCCGGGGCGACTGGGTGAGGATGACCCCGGTGGGGGCGGTGATCGAGGTGCGGCGGCCGCTCACCACCACGTGGAACCGGTCGCGGCGCAGGGCGGCGTCGGCCCGGGCCGTGGTGAGGCCGGTGACCGAGGGGAGGCGGTGGCTGGGGGTGAGGAGCTTGGCCCTGGTGAGGGCCAGGTCCACCCCCACGCCGGCCCCCGCCGCCACCAGGAGCACGAGGGCGGTCACCCAGGGCCAGCGGCGGCGGCGCCGGGGTGGGGCGGCCTCCTCGTCGGTCAGCCCCACGGCGGCGGCGAAGGCCAGCACGTCGGGGTCCTCGCCCCCGCGTCCGGCCCGGCGGGCCGGGGCGGCGGGGGGCGGGGGGGCGCCCATGCCGTGCTCGGTGAGGTCGGCCTGGGCCCGGCGGGCGGGGAGGACCTCGACGGCCGGCACCGGCCCGGCCCCGGCCAGGGGGAGGGCGTCGGGGGCGGGGAGCTCGCCCGCCAGCCGGCGCAGGCGCGTCGCCAGGGTGGCGGCGTCGAGGCGTTGCCCCGGGTCGGGGGCGGCCGCCTCGGCCAGGAGGGCGAAGAGCGGGCCCAGGGCCTCGTGCTCGGGGATCGGGGTGTCGATCCGGGCCATGAGGGTGGACACCGTGGTGTCGGCGGCGAAGGGCACCTCCCCCGTCACCGACTCGTACAGCACCAGGGCCAGGGCGTAGACGTCGGCCCGCCCGTCGATGCGCTGCCCCAGGGCCTGCTCGGGGGCGGCGTAGCGGGCCGTCCCCACCGTCGCCCCCGACGGCTCGGTGAGAGCCGCCTCGGACAGGGCCCGGGCCAGGCCGAAGTCGGCCACCCGCAGGCGCCGCTCGGCGTCGAAGAGCAGGTTGGCGGGCTTCACGTCGCGGTGGACGAACCCCCGGCCGTGGGCGTAGGCGAGGCCGTCGGCGGCCTGGACCCCCACGGAGACGGCCTGGGCCACGCTGAGCCTGGTGCCCCGGTCGAGCATGTCGCGCAGGGACCCGCCGCCCAGGTACTCGAGCACCAGGAAGGGCCCCTGGTCGTCCTCGCCCCAGTCGTAGACGGCCAGCACGTGGGCGTGGGTCAGGGCCGCCGCCGACTGGGCCTCGGACCGGAAGCGGCGCAGGAAGGCGCTGTCGGCGGCGAGCGCCGGGTGCAGGACCTTGACGGCGACACGGCGTTGCAGGGTCGTGTCGAAGGCGGCGAACACGTTCGCCGACGCTCCGCTCCCGAGCGCGGACTCGATGCGGTAGCGGCCGGCAAGGACCCGTCCGATGGATTCGGTGATGGTCGACATGGGCCCGGCCAAGGCTACCGACGGCGGGGTGCCGATCGGTGGACGTTGCCACGGCCCGTGACCGGGTCGACGCCCAGGCGCCACCACCGGGGTCGTCACCGCTCAGGAGGACCTCAGGGAGCGGGCAGCTCCCCCCGCTCCAGCAGCTCGGCGAAGCGGCCACCGTCGACGATGGGGACGCCCAGGCGCTCGGCCTTGGCCAGCTTGGCCGTGCCGGGGTCGCTGCCCAGCACGAGGGCCCACGTCCGGGCCGACACGCTGCCGGGCGACTTGCCTCCCCGGGCCACGATGGCCTCCTCGGCCTCCTCCCGGGTGAAGCCCTCCACCGTGCCGGTGACCACCACCGACCGCCCCGCCAGGGTCTGGGGGAGCTCCCCCCCGCCGCCGGCGGGCGGGCCCGGGGCGGCGGGACCGGGGCCGGCCGCAGCCGGGGCACCGGGCTCGGTGAGCGCCAGGCCGGCGGCCCGGAGCTTGTCGATGACGGAGCGGTTGCGCTCCGAGGCCAGGAACTCCACCACGCTGTCGGCGATCACGGGCCCGATGCCGTCCACGGCGGCCAGCTCGGTCACGGGGGCCCCGATCACGGCGTCGAGCGATCCGTAGGCGCGCGCCAGGGCCCGGCTGCCGGCCGGCCCCAGATGGCGGATGCCCAGGGCCACCAGGAGCTTGCTGAGGGGCCGGGACTTGGAGGCCTCGATGGCGCCGAGGAGGTTGTCG
>DATJOV010000372.1:0-6748 GCA_035506735.1 Acidimicrobiales bacterium
TCCGGGTCGACCGCACCCGCTGGCTGGTGGACGGGGGGGCCAGCATCGACGACGTGCGGGAGCACCTCGGCCTGGACCTCCCCGAGGGCGAGTACGTCACCCTGGGGGGATTCCTCTTCGACGCCTTCGGCCACATCCCCGAGGAGGGCGAGCGCGTCACCCGCGACGGCTGGGAGCTGCGCGTGGCCGAGATGGACCGCCGGCGGGTGGCCAAGGTGGTGGTCCAGGCGCTCGACCGCAGCGCCGCCCACGGGGACCCCGAGAGCGCCTGACCGGCGGCGTCAGACGGGGCCGGCAGCCGGGGATCCGCAGTACCATCGGGCACCGGAAAACCGGCCCCCCGGCACCAGCGCCCGGCGGCCGGCCCTGCGGGCTGTAGCGCAGCTTGGTTAGCGCGCCACGTTCGGGACGTGGAGGTCGGCGGTTCAAATCCGCCCAGCCCGACTGCTCCGCCGGTGTCCGGGATGCCGGGGCCGGCGGGCCGGGACCGCCCTCAGCCGTCGGCGCCCCCGGTGTCGCCCCCGGGGGCGGGCTCCTCCACCGCCTGGGCCACGACCTTGGCCACCCGGCGCCGGTCCATCTCCGCCACCCGCAGCTCCCACCCGTCGCGGCGCAGGCGCTCGCCCTCCTCGGGGATGTGGCCGAAGGCGTCGAAGAGGAAGCCCCCCAGGGTGACGTACTCGCCCTCGGGGAGGTCCAGGCCGAGGTGCTCCCGCACGTCGTCGATGCTGGCCCCCCCGTCCACCAGCCAGCGGGTGCGGTCGACCCGGATGATCTCGGGCTCCCCCCCGGGGTCGAACTCGTCGCGCAGGTCGCCCACGAGGGCGCCGAGGAGGTCCTTCACCGTGACGACACCGGACACCCCGCCGTACTCGTCCACCACCACGGCGAAGGCGCGCCGGTCGCGGCGCATGTCGGCCAGCACGTCGAGGACGAAGCGGCTCTCGGGGACGAGGTAGGGCTGGCGCAGCCGCCGGGAGATGTCGAGAGGGGAGGGCCGCTCGGCCCGCCCGCCCCCGTCGGCGTCGGCGGGCGGGGCGGGTCCGGGGTCCCCCTCGGCACCCCCCCCGGTGGGGCGGGTGTCGAGCTCCCACCCCGCCCGGAAGAGGTCGTTCACGAAGAGGATGCCGACGAGGTTGTCGAGGTCGTCGTCGTAGACGGGGAAGGAGCTGTGGTTGCTCTGGCGCACGGCCCGGGCCACCTCGGCCGCGGTGACGGGGATGGGGAGGCCGACCACGTCCACCCGCGGGGTCATGACCTCGCGCACCGTCATGTCGCGCAGGTCCTCCAGGGCATCGAGGATGCGCTGCTCCTGGCCCTGGACGGGAGGCTCACGCCGGCGTCCCCGTCCGGGGCGCGACCCTGGGGGACGGTCCTCGGCGCTGCCGTCGTGGCGGCGGAACACCGGGCCGGGCTCAGGCCCCGGTGCCGGCCGCGTCCTCGGTGCCCCCGCCCACGTCCACGAGCACCGGGACCGGCTGCAGGGACTCGTCGTGGTAGGTGCCCCCGCCCAGCAGCGCCGCCGCCGCCCGCCGCACCCGGATGGGGTCGAGCGGCTTCACCAGCCAGCCCTCGGCCCCCGAGCGCCTGGCCAGGAAGACGTCGGGGCGCCGGTCGAGGAGCATGAGGACGGGGACGTGGGGGAGGTTGTCGTAGGACTCCTCCAGGCGCAGTTCCAGGGTGACGGCCATACCCCCCATGTTCCCCATCTGGAGGTCCACCACCACCAGGTCGGGGGGGTCCTCGTCGGCCACCACGTCGGCCACGGCCGGACCCTCGTCGACCTCGACGATCTCGGTGCCCGGCTCGCCCAGCACCGCCGCCACCTCGGCGCGCACCGACGGGGCGTCGCTCGCCACCACGATCCTGGCCATGGCCGGTCAGGCTACCGGGGAACGCCGGGTGCGGCGAAGACGTGGCTGGCCACCAGGGCCAGGCCCGCCACGTCGTGGACGTCGACGTCGAGCAGGGGGACCCTGGCCACGGGCGAGGGCGCCACCTGGGTCACCAGGGCGGCGAAGGCGTCCTCCTCCCGGTGGTTCACGGCCTGGTAGCCCCGCAGGTTCTCCACCAGGGCCTCGAGCGCACTCCCGGGCGGGGCGGCCGGAAGGGCCCCGTCGGCCCCGAAGGCGGGGTGGACGCGGTTGACCACCAGTCCCTCCACGGCCAGGCCCGACTCGTTGAGCTTGTCGGCGAACCAGCCGGCCTCCTCGACGGTGTCGGAGCGGGGCGAGGTGACGAGCACGAAGGCGGTGGTGCGCCGGGCCAGCAGGCGCCGCATGTGCTCGGCCCGGATGCGGAAGCCCTCCTCCATGCCCTCGAAGGCCTGGAAGAAGGCCACGGCATCGTTCACGATCTCGGCCCCGGCCACCTTGGAGATGGTGCGCAGGAGGGCCTGGGTGGCCACCGAGACGGCCCGCAGGTAGGCGCGTGTGGGCATGAGCAGGAGCTGGAACAGGCGGTGTCCGAGGAAGCGCGTGAGGCGCCGGGGGGCGTCGAGGAAGTCGAGGGCGTTGCGGGTGGGGGGGGTGTCCACCACCACCAGGTCGAAGCGGCCCTCCTCGGAGAGCTCGTAGAGCTTCTCCATGGCCATGTACTCCTGGGTCCCCGACAGGGCGCCCGTCAGGTTGCGGTAGAGCCGGTTGGCGAGGATGCCCTCGGCCTGCTCCGGCGACGAGGCGTACTTGGCCACGAGCTCGTCGAAGGTGCGCTTGGGGTCGAGCATGAGGGCCCACAGCTCGCCCGGCCAGTCCCCGTCCAGGCGCCGGGGGGTGTTGGCCAGGCTCCCCACCCCCAGGGCGTTGGCCAGGCGGCGGGCGGGGTCGATGGTCACCACGCAGGCCCGTCGGCCCTGGCGGGCCGCCTCCAGGGCGAAGGCGGCCGACACCGTGGTCTTGCCCACCCCTCCCGACCCGCAGCACACCACGATGGCCCGCTCCCGGACGAGCTCGCCCAGTCCCACCGCCGCCCCGGTGGGGCGGGGCGCCACCGGGGGCCCGCCGGTGCCCGGGTTCGGGGGCGGGGGTCCGGGGGCGGGCCGAGCCGGTGCCGGCGGAGGCGGTGCCGGGCCTGGTCGGGCCGGAGGGGGGGGAGGCGAGCCGGGGGGCGGCGGCGGGGGGGTCCCGGGGCCGTTCACAGGGTCACCTCGTCGCCGGTGGCCGGCCCCGGCCCGGGGGCCGGGGTGCGCCGGCGCCCCGGCGGGGCGGCGTCGTCGGGGAGCCGGCCGATGGCGTCGGCCAGGCCGGCGGCGAGCCGCTCGAGCTCGGCCGGGCCGATCCGGGCGCTGAAGACGAAGGGGGCTTCGAGCTGGGGGAGGGGGAGCTCGGCCCCCAGACGGGCCCGTTGCTCCTCCTGCAGGGCGAAGCGGTGGGAGCGAAAGCGCGCCGCCCCGGACAGGGCCGCGGCCTGCTCGGGGGCGAGCTCGATCCCGGCCGCGGCGGCCGCCTCGTTCGGGTCCTCCTCCAGGCGGGGGTCGGCGGGCAGGCAGCAGTTGACGACGACGGGCCCGAGGGAGATCCCGATGCGGTCCTCGAGGGCGTAGGCCGCCTCCACCACCTCGTTGACCGGCATCTCCTCGGGCAGGGTGACCAGGGCCACCTGGCACCGGGTCCCGTCGGAGAGCAGGTCCACCACGTCGGCCGCCTGGGTCCGGACCGGGCCGGCCCGGGCCGCGTCCAGCAGGCCCTGGGCCGAGGACAGGAAGGTCATGGCGTGCCCGGTGGCGGGGGCGTCCACGAGGATGAGGTCGGCGGCGGGCTGGCGCTCGAGGCTCTTGACCTTGCCCAGGACCAGGATGTCGCGGATCCCGGGGATGGCCGTGGCCACCACGTCGAGGGCACCCGAGCTCACCAGGCGCTTCGAGATGCGCTTCATGCCGTGGTCGGCCAGGTACTCGAGGAGGGCGTCGTCGGGGGTGATGCGGCGGGCCCGCACCGTCCCTCCCCGGGGGCGCCCGGAGCGCCCCGTGCCGTCGTCCGCCTCGAACCCGGCCAGGACGGCCTCGTCGTAGCCGAGGGCCGTGGCCTGGCCGAAGGCGTGGGGGACGCCCGGCTTGCCCTCCAGCTCGACCACGAGGACCGAGAGGCCGGCGTGGGCCGCCATGCGGGCCAGGGCGGCGGTGATGGTGGTCTTGCCCACCCCGCCCTTGCCGGCGACCACGAGGACCCGGCTCCGGCGGCAGAAGGCGGCGACGTCCATGTGCCGGGGAGCGTACCGGGCCCCCCGGCGCCGTCCCCGCTCTGCGCCGTCCCGGGGTCCGTCAGCGACACAAAAGCAGGAAACTTCCTGCTCAGACCCCTTGTCGCCCTCCGAAACCCCGGAGTAGCGTCAGCGCAGGAGGGGGAGTGGCGACAAGATCGGTGGGCGAGGCGTGGCAGGGCCGGGCGGCCTGTAGGGGACCGCAGGCAGCGGTGTTCTTCCCTCCCACGCACGCCGAGCGCAAGGAAGACAAGATCGAACGCGAGGCGCGGGCCAAGGAGATCTGCGCCACCTGTGTCGTGCGCCACGACTGCCTCGAGTACGCCATCAGGATCCGCGAGCCCCACGGGATCTGGGGCGGTCTCAACGAGAACGAGCGCAAGCAGGTCCTGCAGCGCCGAGCGGGCTGACCGGGCCCACCCCCCGGGCCTTCAGGGGAGGCCCAGGCGCCGGGCCCCGGCCTCGACCCCGGACGACTCGCACACCGAGGCCGGGGTTCCCCCGGTGGCGGCGCACACCGCGGCCGAGAGCCGGTTGGCCGCCCCCAGCACGGCCTGGGCCACGGCGCTCGAGGGCTGGGAGAGGTCGTCGGCCACCTGGACCATGGACAGTCCCTGGAAGAGGGCGGGGGAGAACCCGATCCCGGCCCCGGACACGACGAGCTTGTCGTCCACGTCCACGAAGGGCAGGACGGCCGCCTGCTGGCCCGACGAGCCGTCGTAGCGGCGCAGGAGGTCCACCTCCCCGGCGTCGAGCCCGTGGAGGGGGGGGAAGCCGGGCGGATCGGTCGTGGAGGGGGCGTCCTTGTACCGCTCGACGGCCTCGAACGCCACGTAGCGGCTGCGGTAGGCGGTGCCCTCGAAGGTGAAGGTGGGGGTGTCGGGGAAGACGTCGTCGCCCGAGGAGGCGGTGGCCCCCAGGTGGCGGAAGGTCCCGAAGCGCCCGAGGGCGGCCACCACGGCCCAGCGCTCGGCGGCGCAATAGGGACAGAACTCCGCCCCCACGAAGACCACGGTGGGAAGCCCCCCGGTGGCGAGCGGGGGCTGGCCCGCCAGGGTGGTCTCCTCCGGCTGGCCCGCCTCGGGCGCCCCCACGGCGTCGAAGTCGGCGGCGGGGACCGAGGTGACGGCCTTCACCACGGTCTCGGGGGCGGGGGTCACGGCCGGGGGCTGGACCGTGGTCGTCCCCCGGGTGACCTTCACCACCACCAGCAGGACCACCAGCACCAGGATGAGCACCACGAAGGCCCCGGTCACCAGGGCCATGGGGATGCGGCGGCGGGGTGGCCCAGCGGGCGGATGGTCGGTGTCGTTGACCTGCGTCGTCGCCATCGTGGTGGGTCGGCCCTCGTCGCCACGTCCGCGGTGGCGGCCCGCCCGAAGCGGGGTCACGACCGCTGCGTGCCCGGCCGCAGGGCACACACCGGGCCCGGGCCGAAGGCCGGGAGCCCGGCGCCGGGGTGCGGTCAGCCTACCCAGGGGCATGGCGGGCCGAGGAGTCGGGGCGGGGACGGAGGTCGGTAGCCTGGCGCCCGTGCCCGATCCCGCCGCCCCGGCCCCCCCCGTCCCGGCCCGGGACGCCGCCACCATCATGCTGGTGCGCGACGGCGACACGGCACCGGAGCCGTCCCTCGAGGTCTGCATGCTGCGCCGGCACCTCGACTCCGACTTCGTGGGCGGGGCCTACGTCTTCCCCGGGGGCAAGGTCGACGACGAGGACCGGGGGGCGGCGGCCGAGGCGGTGTGCGCGGCCCGGAGCGACGAGGAGGCCAGCGCCTTGCTGGGGGTGGCCTCGGGCGGGCTGGCCTTCTGGGTGGCGGCCCTGCGGGAGTGCTTCGAGGAGGCGGGCGTGCTCCTGGCCTACGGCCCCTCTCCCGGCGGGGCCGGGCCCGGACTCCCGGTGGGGACCGACGACGCCTCCCGTCGCCGGCTGGCCGAGCTGCGCCGGGCCCTCAACGACGGGGAGGTGGGCTTCCTCGACGCCTGCCGTGCAGCCGGCCTCCGCCTCGCCACCGACCAGGTCCTGTACTTCAGTCACTGGATCACCCCCGAGCCCGCCCCCAAGCGCTACGACACCCGGTTCTTCGTGGCCGCCCTGCCCCCCGGGCAGGTCCCCGTCCACGACGACCGGGAGACGGTGGACACGGTGTGGGTGCGTCCCGCCGACGCCCTGGCCCGGGCCGAGGCGGGCGAGTTCGACCTCATCTTCCCCACCATGAAGAACCTGGAGGCCATCGGGCGCTTCTCCACCAGCGCCGAGCTCCTCGGGGCCGCCGCCGCCGTGGAGCGGGTGCCCACCGTGCTCCCCCGGGTGGTGGTGGACGACCGGGGGTTCCGGATCCTCCTCCCCGGTGACCCCGGCTACGACGACGCCGTGGGGACACCCACCCCCAGGCCCGGGGCGGACCGGCCCATGACCCCGGCCGAGATGGGGGCGGTCATCCGCTCCATCGACGCCCAGGGACGGGCCGAGCGGGCCCCCGCCCCCGGGGCGGCGGAGGACGCCGCCGGGTGAGACGGGCCGGGGGGGAGCCGGTCCCCCCGCCGGGGGG
>DATJOV010000373.1:0-4628 GCA_035506735.1 Acidimicrobiales bacterium
GGCCAGGGGCCGGCCCAGGCCCGCCCCCTGCACCAGGGCCAGGTCGCCCCCGGCGCCGAAGCGCACGCCCACCGAGGAGGCGGCGTCGGTGACGAGGCGCACCGTGCACCCCGAGGACCACACCTCCACCACCTGGCCTACGAGGCCGCGTGCCCCCACCACGGGCATGCCCACCGCCACCCCGGACGAGGCCCCCTTGTCCAGCTCGACGGTGGCGGCGAAGTCCGAGGTCCCGAGCGACGTCACCTGGGCCGTCACGGCCGGGATGCCCGGTGTCCAGGGCAGCTTGTCCAGGGCCTGGAGGGTGCGCAGGGCGTTGCGGGTGGCCTGCTGGGCCAGGGACTGGCGTTCGAGGACCCCGAGCTGGCGGCTCAGCTTGGCGTTCTGCTGTTCGAGGGCGCCGGCGTGCACGGCACCGGACAGGAAGCTCCCGATGGGGCGGACCACGTCGTCCACGCCGTGCTGCACCGGCGCCAGGGCGTCGTGGGCCCCGCGCCGGGCCCAGTCGATGACCCCGTGGCCCGAGCCGCGGTAGTCGGCGCTGATGATGGCGATCGAGGCCACCACCAGCAGGGCCAGGGTGAGGCCCCGCCGCGACCGCCGGCCCCGGCGGGTGCTCCGTGCCATGCCCCGACCGGCCCTCAGGCCGCCCGGGGCGCCCTGCCGGCCGCGGCGGCCCCGTCGGCGGGTGGGGGTGGGGTTCGGGGGGGCTCGCCGCCCCGGACGAGATCGCCGCCGCGCCGGGCGCGGGCCGGCATCACCCGGCGGACGACGTGATGAGCACCTGCTTGAGCGCTTCGAACTCCTCGAGGCACTGGCCGCTCCCGATCGCCACGCAATTGAGGGGGTCGCGGGCGACCACGATGGGCATGCCGGTCTCCTCCTGGAGCCGGGCGTCGAGGCCGTGCAGCAGGGCCCCCCCGCCCGTGAGCACGATGCCCTGCTCCATGATGTCGGCAGCCAGCTCCGGGGGGGTCTTGTCCAGCGTCACCTTGACGGCGTCGATGATGGCGGAGACCGGTTCGTCGATGGCCTTGCGGATCTCCTCGGTCGAGACCACCACCGTCTTGGGCAGCCCCGTCACCAGGTCGCGGCCCCGGATCTCGGCGTGGAGCTCCTCCTGGAGGGGGAAGGCCGATCCCAGGGCGATCTTGATCTCCTCCGCCGTGCGCTCCCCCAGGGCCAGGCTGTACTCCTTCTTGATGTAGGAGATGATGGCCTCGTCGAGCTCGTCCCCGCCGATGCGCACCGACTGGCTGGTGACGATGCCGCCGAGCGAGATCACGGCCACCTCGGTCGTCCCCCCGCCGATGTCGACCACCATGTTGCCCGTGGGCTCGTGCACGGGGAGCCCGGCCCCGATGGCGGCGGCCATGGGCTCCTCGATGATGTAGGCCTTGCGGGCGCCGGCGTACTCGGCCGCCTCCATCACGGCCCGCTGCTCGACCCCGGTGATGCCCGAGGGCACGCAGATGACCATGCGCGGCTTGGCGAAGCGGCGCTGGTGGACCCGCTGGATGAAGTAGCGCAGCATCTTCTCGCAGATCTCGAAGTCGGCAATCACCCCGTCCTTGAGGGGCCGGATGGCCTGGATGTGGCTCGGCGTGCGCCCGATCATGCGCTTGGCCTCGGCCCCCACGGCCAGGGGTCGGCCGTCCTTCACGTTGACGGCGACCACCGAGGGCTCATTGAGGATGATGCCGCGGCCGCGCACGTACACGAGGGTGTTGGCTGTCCCGAGATCGACCGCCATGTCACGGCCGAGCAAGAAGAACCGGTTGTCCGCCATGAGCGTCGATCCACCTCGTCATCACACGGGCCGCTACCTTCCCTGGTGCAGCGACCCGGCTCTGGGGCCGTGCCCTCCCCGGTGCCCGGCGAGGGGCGTGGAGCGGACGGCCTGCTGGAACTGGGACCCCAGGCTACGGGACCCCGTCGGAGCACACAAGGCGAGGTCGGGGCGCCCGGGGGCGACGCGCCCGGGACGCGCTCAGCCCAGGTCGGGGAAGAAGATCCCGATCTCGCGCCGGGCCGAGTCGGCCGAGTCCGATCCGTGCACCAGGTTCTCGGTCAGCACGGTGCCGAGATCGCCCCGGATGGTCCCGGGCGGGGCCTGGGCGGGGTCGGTCGGACCCATGAGGGTGCGGACGATGCGCCACGTGTCCTCGGGCCCCTCCACCACCAGCACCAGCGAGGGGGACCGGGTGATGAAGGCCAGGAGCTCGCCGTAGAAGGGCTTGCCCCGGTGCTCCTCGTAGTGCCGGGCGGCGACGGCCTCGTCGATGACCCGCAGCTCACCCGCCACGAGGGTGAGGCCCTTGCGCTCCAGGCGGCCCACGATCTCGCCCACCAGGCCCCGCTCCACGGCGTCGGGCTTGCAGATCACCAGCGTGCGATTCATGGCCCGGAGAGGCTACCGGGCTCGGCCCAGCTGGTCGATCCGAGCACGAGGGCCCGGGCCTCGGTCACCACGTACAGCGACCCGGTCACCACCAGGGTGCCCTCCGGGCCGAGGTGGCCGCGGGCCAGGGCCAGGGCGTCGGGCACGGTCTCGGCCGCCTGCACGGCGAGCCCGAGGGCCCGCGCCGCCTCGGCGATCTCGGTCGAGGGCAGCGCCCGGGGGGAGGGGGCGGTGCACGTCACCACGCGCCGCACCCCCACGGCGGCGAAGGGCTCGAGCATGGCGCTCGGGTCGCGCCCGTGGAGCAGGCCGATGACCACCACCACGTCGTCGTGGGGGAACTCCTCCACCAGGGTCCGGGCCAGCGCCTGGGCCCCGGCCACGTTGTGGGCCCCGTCGAGGACCACGAGCGGGGCCCGCCCCACCACCTCCGTCCTCCCCGGGACCCGCACGGCGGCGAAGGCGTCCCCGACCACCTCGGCCGGGAGGGGGGCGCCGAAGAAGGACTCCGCCGCGGCCAGGGCCCCGGCGGCGTTCACCCCCTGGTGGGCACCGTGGAGCGGGAGGAACACCTCGGGATAGGCCGCTCCCGGGGTGCGCAGGTCGAGGAGCCGGCCCCCCACCGCCACGGCACTGGCCTCGCACGCGTAGTCCTCGTCCCGCACCCAGACCTCGGCCACCCCGTTGGCCTCGGCCGCAGCGAGGAACACGGCCAGGAGCTCGGGATCGGTCTCGCCCACCACCAGACGGCAGCCGGGCTTGACGATGCCGGCCTTCTCGGCCGCGATGTCGCCCAGGGTGGGACCGAGCACCTCGACGTGGTCGTAGCTCACGTTGGTCACCACGGCCACCTCGGGGTCGACCACGTTGGTGGCGTCCCACCGACCTCCCAGACCCACCTCCACCACGGCCACGTCCACGGGGCTGTCGGCGAACCACAGGAACGCCGCCGCCGTGAGGAGCTCGAAGCGATTGCAGCGCTCCCCCACGAGTTGCTCGAACGGCGCCAGTGCCCCGAGGACCTCGGCCAGCTCGGTGTCGTCGATGGGCTCCCCGTTGCGGGCCAGGCGCTCGTTGACCCGCTCGAGGTTGGGACTGGTGTAGGTCCCCACGCTGAGCCCCATGGCCAGGAGCAGCTCGGTCAGGATCCTCGCCGTGGACCCCTTGCCGTTGGTGCCGGTGAGGTGGACGACCGGATAGGTCAGCTGGGGGTCCCCCAGGAGGGCGCAGAGCTTCTCCATCCGGTGCAGCGTGGGGGCGCCCAGGCGGGTGGGCATGGCCAGCTCGAAGTTGGTGTGCCCGTCGAGCCACGCCACCATGGCGTCGCGCTCCGCCGTGGGGGGGACGGCCGGGACGCCGTCGTCGCCGGTGGGCACGGCGGGGGCGGGAGGGTCAGGAGGCGGCGCGGCGGGTGCGGGCCGACTTGGCCGGCTCGCCCTGCGGCACGAGCGTGGGATGGACCCGGTCGAGCACCACGGAGCGGTCGATCACGCAGCGACCCACGTCGGTGCGGCTGGGAAGGTCGTACATGACGTCGAGGAGCACCTCCTCGAGGATGGCCCGCAGGCCGCGGGCACCCGTGCCCCGCAGGAGGGCCTGCTCGGCCACGGCCTCCAGGGCGTCGTCGTCCAGGACGAGTTCCACACCGTCGAGCTCGAAGTTGCGTCGGTACTGCTTCACCAGGGCGTTCTTGGGCTCGACCAGGATGCGGATGAGGGCGTCCTTGTCCAGGCTCGACACCGCCCCCACCACGGGCAGGCGGCCGATGAACTCGGGGATGAGCCCGAACTTGATGAGGTCCTCGGGCAGCACGTGACGCAGGACCTCGTCGTCGCGCACCTCGGAGCTGCGGCGCACCTCGGCCCGGAACCCGATCCCCCGCTTACCGATGCGGCTCTCGATGATCTTGTCCAGGCCGGCGAAGGCGCCACCGCAGATGAAGAGGATGTTGGTGGTGTCGATCTGGATGAACTCCTGGTGGGGGTGCTTGCGTCCCCCCTGGGGCGGGACCGAGGCCGTGGTCCCCTCCAGGATCTTGAGCAGGGCCTGCTGCACACCCTCCCCCGAGACGTCCCGGGTGATGGAGGGGTTCTCGCTCTTGCGGGCGATCTTGTCGATCTCGTCGATGTAGATGATCCCCGTCTCAGCGCGCTTCACGTCGTAGTCGGCGGCCTGGATCAACTTCAGCAGGATGTTCTCGACGTCCTCGCCGACGTACCCGGCCTCG
>DATJOV010000374.1:0-17658 GCA_035506735.1 Acidimicrobiales bacterium
CCTGCGGCCGCTTGGGGCCGGCCAGAGACGGCACCACGGTGGACAGGTCGAGCTCGATCTTCTCCGAGAAGGCCGGCTCCTGGCCTGGGTCGGGCCACAGGCCCTGCTCCTTGGCGTAGGCCTCGACCAGGGCCACGTGCTCGGCTGAGCGGCCGGTGAAGCGCAGGTAGCGCAGGGTCTCCTCGTCCACGGGGAAGATCACGCAGGTGGAGCCGTACTCCGGGGACATGTTCCCGATGGTGGCCCGGCTCTCGAGGGGCAGCTGGGCCAGTCCCGGCCCGTGCACCTCGACGAACTTGCCCACCACCCCGTGCCGGCGCAGGAGCTCGGCGATGGTGAGGACGAGGTCGGTGGCCGTGGTCCCGGGTCGCAGCTCGCCGCTCAGTCGCAGGCCCACCACGGGGGGCACGAGCATGGTGAGGGGCTGGCCCAGCATGGCCGCCTCGGCCTCGATGCCCCCCACGCCCCAGCCCAGCACCCCCACGCCGTTCACCATGGTGGTGTGGGAGTCGGTCCCCACCACGGTGTCGGGAAAGGCCCGGCCGTCCTCGGTGGCGAAGACCACCCGGGCCAGGTACTCCAGGTTGACCTGGTGGCAGATGCCGGTGCCCGGCGGCACCACCCGGAACCCCTCGAAGGCGTGCTGGGCCCAGTGCAGGAGCTGGTAGCGCTCGAGGTTGCGGCGGTACTCGATGTCGACGTTGGTGGCGAAGGACGACGGGAGCCCCGACGACTCGGCGATGACGGAGTGGTCGATGACGAGCTCGACCGGCACGAGGGGGTCCACGGCAGCGGGGTCGCCCCCCATGGCGGTCACGGCGTCGCGCATGGCGGCCAGGTCCACCACGGCGGGAACGCCGGTGAAGTCCTGCATGAGGACGCGCTCGGGGGTGAAGGCGATCTCGGTGGGCGACAGCGTCCCCGCCTCCTGGTGCGTGGCCCACGATGCCACCGCCTCCACGTCGGCGGCGTGCACGTGGCGGCCGTCCTCGTGGCGCAGGAGGTTCTCCAGGAGCACCTTCATGGCGTAGGGGAGGCGGGCCACGTCGTAGCGCTCCGCCAGGGCGTCCAGGCGGTGGACGGTGAGGGGGCGTCCGCCCACGGTCAGGGTGGCCCGGGACGAGAAGGTGTCGGCGGAGGCGGGGGTGCGCGGCATGGGCCCATTCTGCTCCGGGCCGCCGCTTCGGGGTACCCGAGGGGCCCCGCTCAGCGGAAGGCCTCGACGGCGCGGGACCCGGCCACCACCAGGAGGCCGCCGGCGGCACCGGGGGCGGCGAAATGCGGCGGCGTGCCCGTGGCCAGCGGGAGCCGGGCCACCGTCGTCCCCGTGCCCGGGTCCACCCCGTAGAGGAGGTCCGCCCCGGCGTCGATGGTCCACAGCACGCCGCCGGCCACCGTGGGCGATCCCGACCCCCCCGTGGGCGAGCGCCACGTCCACCCCGCCGCCAGGGCCGGTCCCGGGCCCACCCGCACCTCCCGGATCGTGCCCTCCAGGGGGCAGGCCACGTAGGCGTCGGGGGCCAGGTAGGCGTTGCCGCCCCGGGCGTCGCACACCTCGAGGGAGGCCTCCTGGCCGCCGATGCCCCCCAGGTGGGCGGCGTCGAGGAGGTAGGCCGTGCCCTCCTTGCCCACCACGAAGAGTTGGTCGGCGCCCACCACCATGGCGGCGGTGGAGGCCAGGTCCTCGTCCTCGGCGTTGTCCCGGGCCCAGTCGGTGGGGGCGAAGTAGCCGACCTCCCCGAGGGCGGGGGACAAGGCGATCACGGCGTCGCCGTGGTCGAAGGGCTGGCCCGCCACGGCCGCCCCGTTGCCCGTCACGGCGATCACGTCGCCGGCCCCGTCCACGGTGACCCCGGCCGGGGCCCAGATCGCCCCCTCACGCATGGTCGGCACCTCGTAGGCGAGGAGCGGGCCGGCGCCGCTCTCGGGCACCCCGACCACCCAGCCGTGGTACTGGCTGCAGTCGCCGTCGTTGCCGCCGAACCCCACCAGCACCTCACCGTGGTCGAGGGCCAGGGCGGCCCGCTGCAGCTGGGCCGCGGCGGTCCACCCGGGCTGGTCGACATCGCGCTCCCAGCGCAGCGCCCCCCCCCGCCACGTCGAGGGCGGCCACCTCGTGCCTCACCGCCCCCCCCGCCTCCAGCGCGGCCGAGGCGAAGACCGTGCCCGAGGCCGGGTCCACCACCATGGTGGAGGTGATCCCCACCGTCGGGGTGATGTCGCCGCACGGCAGGGCCGAGGCCGGCACCGGCGTGCCCAGGTGCCGGGACCACTCCACGGCGCCGTCGGCGCCGTCCAGGGCGTACACCGTGTCGTTCTCGGTGGCCACCAGCACCTCGCCGCCGTCAACGAGAGGCTCGCCGTAGACGGCACCGTCCAGGGCGGGCGAGGTCCAGGCCTCGGTGGGGGCGCGGCCCAGGGCGGGGCTGGTGTCGTCCACGGCGTCGCGGGCCGTGCTCCCCCCGTAGGTGAGCCAGGCGGCGGGGTGGGCGGCGGCGGCGGTCGTCGAGGTCGAGGTGCCGCTCGTGGAGCGGGGGTGCGCCACCGTGGTGGTGCTCGGGCGGCCCGGGCCACCACTGCCACTGCCCCCGCCGCACGCCGCCAGGGCCAGGCCGGCGAGGATGACGGCGCACGCCACCCTGGGCCCGTGCCGGCGCCCCGCTGGCCCCGTCACCGTGCCGGCCCCGTCACCGTGCCCGGCCCCGTCGGGCCGCGCCGCCGAGCCGTGAGGTGGTCGCAGTCGTGGTGGCGGTCGTGGTCGTGGTGGACTGGCACGCTGTGACCAGGGTACGCGTGGGCTTCTTCTCCTTCACCGAGATCACCGACCCGGCCCGGCACCGCGCCTACAACGCCTGGCACCAGCTCGACCACATGCCCGAGCAGTACACCATTCCCGGCGTGGTGTCCGGTCAGCGCTGGGTGTCCACGCCCGCCTGCCGGGCGGCCCGGGCGGTGGACGGGCCCGAGCTGGCCCCCGTCCACTACGTGACCCTCTACCTCATGGGCGATCCGGTGCCCGAGACCCTGGAGCGGTTCATGGCCCTGGGCCAGGAGCTCCGGGCCGCCGGGCGCTTCTTCGAGCACCGCCGGGCCCGGCTCTCCGGTCCCTGGGGGGTGACCTCCATGCGTGCAGCTCCCCGCGTGCTGGTGTCGGACGAGGCCGTGGCGTTCCGCCCCACGCGCGGCGTCTACGTCGTGGTCCAGGAGCCGGGGCCGGGCGACGGGGCGGGGGAGGGAGCGGACGGGGACCGAGCCGCCTCGTCGTGGGCCGCCGGGCTCCTCGAGCTCCCCGGCGTGGCCGGGGTGTGGCGCTTCGGCGACCTCGGGGGTGCGCAGCGCCGTCGCACCGGAGGTCGGGTGCTCACGGTGTGCTTCCTCGACGAGGAGCCCGTGGCCGTGGCCGGGGCGCTCGGGGCGGCCACGGCATCGGGTGACGGGCGCCACGGCCCCGTGGCGTTCGCGGGCCCGTTCGAGGCCGTCGTGCCGTGGCGCTGGGACTGGTTCGAGGCCGAGGCCCACGGGGTCAGAGGCGGACGATGACCTTGCCCGTGTTCTCACCCGTGAAGAGCATGGTGAGGGCCTCGGGGGCGCGCTCGAGGCCGTCCACCACGTGCTCGGCGTGCTGGATGCGGCCCTCGCCGAGCCAGGTGGCCATCTCCAGCTGGGCCTCGGGGAACCGATCGACGTAGTCGAGGACCAGGAATCCCTCCATGCGGCCGCGCACGATGATGAGGTTGGTGACGTTGGCGGGCCCCGAAGGCCGCTCGGTGGCGTTGTAGAGGGAGATGGCGCCGCACAGCACGATCCGGCCCCGCAGGGCCAGCTGGCCCAGGCAGATGTCGAGGAGCTCGCCCCCCACGTTGTCGTAGTAGAGGTCGATCCCACCCGGGCACAGCGAGCGCAGGGCGCCGGCCACGTCGTCGGTGCGGTAGTTGACGGCGGCATCGAAGCCGAGCTCGTCCACGATCCAGGCGCACTTCTCGGGGGATCCGGCGATCCCCACCACCCGCTGGGCCCCCTTGATGCGGGCGATCTGCCCCGCCACCGACCCGGTGGCCCCCGCCGCCCCCGACACCACCACGGTGTCGCCCTCGGTCACCCCGCCCACCTCCAGCATGCCGAAGTAGGCGGTCATCCCCGTGACCCCGAAGACCCCCAGCGCCAGCGTGGGGTCGATGCCCGGCGGGACGACCTGGCCCGACGCGCCGGCCTCGTCCACCAGGGCGTAGTCCTGCCACCCGAGCATGCCGAAGACGAGGTCGCCGGGCCGGTAGCGCTCGGCGTGCGAGGCGACCACCTCGCCGATACCGCCCGCCCGCACCACCTCGCCCAGGGCGATGGGCGGCAGGTACCCGGGACGGTCGTCCATCCAGGTCCGGATGGTGGGGTCGATCGAGAGGTAGCGCACCCGCACCAGGGCCTGGCCCGGGCCCGGCTCGGGGATCGGCCCCTCCTCCAGGCGCACGGTGTCGGCATCGACCATGCCGGCCGGCCGCCGGGCCAGGACGAGGCGGCGGCCCACCGTGGGCGGGCTCACCCGCACCACCCCCGGAGCTGCTCGATGGTGGCCAGGGGATCGGGACCGATGACGGTGACGTTGAGCACGGTCACGCCCGCCTGGCGATACGCCTCGATCCGGTCGCGGACGTAGCCCGGCGGGCCCACCAGTGAGGTCTGCTCCAGGAGGGCGTCGGGCACGGCGGCGGCGGCCTCCTCCTTGTGCCCGTCGAGGTAGAGGTCCTGGATTCGCTCCGCCTCGGCCTCGTAGCCGAAGCGGCGCACCAGGGTGTTGTAGAAGTTCCGCCCCCGAGCCCCCATGCCCCCGATGTAGAGGGCCAGCATGGGCCGGGCCAGCTCCCGCAGGTGCTCCAGGCCCTCGCCCACGGCGGCCAGGCCCCCGGCCGCGATCTCGAGCGGGCCCAGCGCGGCCGGCCGCTTGGCCGTCCCGGCCGCCAGCGCCTCCCCCCAGGCCTCCTCGGCCCGTTCGGGGAGATAGAGGAAGGGGAACCACCCGTCGGCGATCTCGGCTGTCATCTCGACGTTGCGGGGGCCCATCGAGGCCACCCACACCGGGATGGCGGCCCGGGGCGGGTGGTTGATGAGCTTGAGGGGCTTGCCCAGTCCCGTTCCCGCCCCTTCGGGCAGGGGGATGGGATAGAGGCCGTCGTTGGTGAGGACCTCGCGCCGCCACACCCTGCGGCAGATCCCGATGATCTCCCTGGTGCGCTCCAGCGGTTCGGTGTAGGGCACGGCGTGCCAGCCCTCGACGACCTGGGGGCCCGAGGCGCCGAGGCCCAGGATGAACCGACCACCGCTCAGCGTGTCGAGGCCGGCCGCGGTCTGGGCCAGGAGGGCCGGGGTGCGGGAGTAGATGGGGAGGATGGCCGAGCCGATCTCGATGCGCTCGGTGCGGGCGGCGATGTAGCCCATCTGGCTCGGACCGTCGAGGCCGTAGGCCTCGGCCACCCACACGATGTCCATCCCGGCCCGCTCGAGGTCGGCGACGGCGTCGACCGACTCCTTCACGCCCCGCGAGTAGTCGAGCATGGTGCTCAGCCGCACGGTCCCTCCCTCCTCAGGTCCCAACCGTGGCGATGCCGCCGTCGACGGGGATCACGGCACCGGTCAGGTAGGAGCCGGCGCGCGACGCAAGATAGACGGCGGCGCCGGCCATGTCGTCGGGACGGCCGATGCGCCGCAGCGGAGCCCGTGCCGCGATCTGCTCGCCGAAGGCCTCCAGGGTGGCTGCCATCATCTTGGACTCGAAGGGTCCGGGGGCGATGGCGTTGACCGTGATGGCGGGTGCCAGGCGGCGGGCCCGGTGCCGGGTCAGCTGGTGCACGGCCGCCTTGGAGGCGGCGTAGGAGTAGGTCTCCAGCACCGGGACGTGGATCCCGTCGATCGAGCCCACGTTGATGACCCGGGCCGGGTCGTCGGCGGTGGCCGCCGCCGTGAGGCGGGGCGTCAGGAAGCGCGTGGTGTGGAACACACCCTTGACGTTGAGGGAGAGGACGCGATCCCAGGCGGCGTCGTCGAACTCCTCGAAGGGCGCTCCCCACGTGTTGCCGGCGTTGTTGACGAGCACGTGGAGCCGGTCCCAGCGTCGGCCCAGCTCCTCGGCCAGTCCCCGGCACCCCGCCTCGGTGGAGAGGTCGGCGGGGATGGCGCTGCACGGGCCGAGCTCGCTCAGCTCGGTCACGGTCGCCTCGCAGGCGTCGGCCCGGCGCGACGAGATGCAGACCTCGGCGCCGGCCCGGAGCAGGCCGGTGGCGATCATGCGGCCGATGCCCCGCGACCCTCCGGTGACGAGGGCGCGTTTGCCGGTCAGCGAGAAGAGGTCGTCCATGGGGGTCGGGCGCGCTGCCGCGTCGGCAACGGGGACCGGACGCTACCGTGGAGCGACCCGCGCCGCCAGGGCTAGGTTGCCGTGGATGGACGGCCTCTTCGACGTCGTGCACCGCCAGCGCGCCTGCCGCGCCTTTGCCGCCGACGCCGTGGACGACGCCACCGTGGAGCGGATCCTCGAGGCGGCAACCTTCGCCCCCAGCGCCGAGAACCGCCAGCCCTGGGTGTTCGTGGTGGTGCGCGACCCCGACAGCCGGGCCGAGATCGGCGCCCTCACCCGGCGGGCCTGGGAGGAGGGGGCCCGGGCCCATTCCGAGGGGCGGCTCACCCCCGGGCTGCTGGCCGAGGTCGAGGCCGGTGCCCGGGGCGGGGTGGCCTCGGCCCCGGTGCTGGTGGTGGTGGGGGGCGACACCCGCCTGGGCGACCCCCGGGTGCTCGAGGCCTCGATCTTCCCGTGCGTCCAGAACCTCCTCCTGGCGGCCACGGCCCTCGGGCTGGGCTCGTCGCTCACCACCCTGCCGCTCGTCTTCGGGCGCGAGCTCTCGGATGCCGTCGGGCTTCCGGCCGAGGTGCGGGCCATGGCCGTCGTCCCCCTGGGGTGGCCCGCCCGCCCCCTGTCCCCGCCCCGGCGCCTGCCCGTTGCCGCCAAGGCCCACCGGGAGCGTTTCGGGAGACCCTGGGCGCCCCCGGGCCCGGCCTGAGCCGTGCAGGAGCACCGTTACGCCGTGGAGGTGGAGGGGACCCCCGAGGAGGTGTGGCAGCTCTTCTGGTACCGCGGGCCCCGGCGCCCGACCTCGTCGGGGGTGTCGATCGAGATCCTCCACCCCGGTGACGAGGTGGGGGAGGGTCTCATCCGCCATTGCACCTTCCGCGTGCCGCGCTATCTGCTCTCGGGGGGCGTGGGCCACTCGTGGGAGTGGTTGACCGAGGTGCGGCGGCCGGTGTCGTGGAAGTACGACGCCGTGGGCAAGCCGTTGTGGTCGCGGGCCGAAGGCCGCACCGAGCTCGAGGACCTCGCCGGCGGGCGCACCCGCATCCACTTCACCGAGACCTATCACGCCTTCAATCCTGTGGTGCGGGCTCTGCTCGAACGCCGTGTCCACCGGTTCATCTCCCGCGACAACGACCGACTCATCACCTCGGCCGTCAACGAGGGCGTGCGCCGCCTCCGGGCCGCTCCCCGCCCCGGTGCCGGTCCCACCCCCCCGACCCCGCCCTCACCCGGCGTGACCGGCGACGCCGGGGGCTGACCCCGGCCCGGCCCCGGGACCCGGTCCGGGAGTTCGGGACGAACTGCCCTGTTCCCGGCGCTGCGCCGGGCGCGAGAACAGGGGCAGGGACACCGGTGGTGCGAGCGGTCCGGCCCGGCCGCAGCGGTTGGGTCGGCATCGGGCGCACCCCGGCGACGCGACAGGGGGATGAGATGGCCATCGACACGGCACCCAGCGCCGTTCCCCCACCCTCCGGTCCGCAGGCGGCCCCGAGGGTGGCACCGGGGGGATCACACCGGTGGGGCCACGCCGGGCTCCTGGCCCCGGTGGTGGGGCCCCTGTCCCAGCGGATCCAGCACGAGGCGAGCGGCTCGGGCTTCGGGCGCGACGGTGCCTTCGTGGGTCGGCAGGTGAAGCCTGTGCACCGCTACACGAAGTTCTTCTCCCCCGAGGTGCGGGGTCTCGAGCACCTGCCCGCCACCGGTCCCGTCCTGGTGGTGGGGAACCACTCCTGCCTCTTCTACATGCCCGACGCCTGGGTGGTGGCCGAGGCCATCATTTGCCGCCGGGGTCTCGACCAGCCCGCCTACGCCCTCGCCTACGACCTGCTCTTCGCCATTCCCGGGGTCGGATCCTTCCTGCGCCGCATCGGCGCCATCCCCGCCGCCGGCGCCAGCGCCGAACAGGCCCTGGCCGAGGGCGCCGCGCTGGTGGTCTACCCCGGGGGCGACATGGAGGCCTGCCGGCCCTGGACCCAGCGCGGCAAGGTGGACCTGGCCGGCCGGCGCGGTTTCATCCGCCTCGCCCTGCGCACCGGCGTGCCCGTGGTTCCCGTGGTCGCCCACGGCGCCCACGACGCCGTCATGGTGGTGGCCCGAGGCGACCGCCTGGCCCGGGTCTTCGGGCTCAAGGCGTTGCGCATCAACGTCTTCCCCATCCTGCTCGGGCCGTTCGGCCTGACGTCGATCCTCACCCCGCCTCCGCCGCTGCCGTCGGCGGTGACCGTCGAGTTCCTCCCCGCCCTGGACTGGTCGGGGCTCCCCGCCGGGTCCGAGCACGACGAGGCGGTCGTGAGCGCCTGCTACGACGAGATCACCGGCACCATGCAGGGTGCCCTCGACCGCTTGCGGGCCGAGATCCCCCACCCGTTGGCGACGGGCCTGGCCAGCCTGGTGCGGGGCGGGCGGCGCCCCGGTCGTGCGCCGGAGGGCGGTGCGGCCCCGGAGCCGGCGTGATGAGCGCGGTCGGGACCGTCCCACGCACCCAGCCTGCCACCGACGGGCCCGCCACCGACGGGCCCGCCACCGGGAGGGCGGCCCGTCCTCCGCTGGGGGTGGGGGACCGGTGCTGGCCGGAGCCGTCGGGCCCGTCTCGCGCCCGCCCGCCCCACCGTCGCCGGACGTGGGCGGGCCGGCGCCGGGGACTGCTGGTCCTGGCGGCGGTGACGGTGGTGGTGGGCGCGGCGGCGGGGACGTTCGCCTATCGCTGGGACCACTCCGGGCCCCGGCCCCTCTCGCCCGCCGTCGCCATCGAGCGTTTCCTCGCCCAGGGCGGGGCGCGGCGGGCCGACCCGGGGACGCTGCGGCCGCCGTCGGGCGTCTACCTCTACGCCGGGACGGGCCACGAGCACATCTCCCTGCCGCCGCGCTCGCAGAGCGAGGGTCCGGGCATGCCGGGGACGGTGTCCTCGGCCCCGGGGGGCTGTTGGGTCTGGCGTGTCGACTACAGCAACAGCCACTGGCAGAACGCCACCTTCTGCCCCCGGGGGGGCAACCTGACCGAGGTGGGCCGGGCCGGGTGGTATCGGTGGAGCTTCGTGGCACTGTCGATGGCCGACACCGCCACCTTCCGCTGCACACCGGAGGTGGCCCGGCCGGCCGTGCTGCACGCCGGCCAGAGCTTCCCCTTCACGTGCACGGGGACCAACGACCCCCTCCACACCGCCCCCGTGTCGGTGCACGGCGTCAATCGCTTCCTGGGCCTGGCCGTGGTCGACATCGCCCACCAGCCGGTGGTGACCATGCACTTCCGTGAGACCACGCGCTACAGCGGCGGGCAGACCGGCACCAACGTGGCCGACACGTGGTTGGCCGCCGATGACGCACTGCCCGTCATGGTCAGCTGGACGACCACGGTGACGACCCCCACCTTCCTCGGCTCCTCGACGCTCACCGGGCACGCCACCCTGCGTCTGCGGTCGCTCCAGCCCAGGTCGTGACCCCGCCGCGGCCGGGAGGTTCCCGGCGCGCCGGGCGGGATAGGGTCCTCGGGTGACGCCGCCCACCCCGGCACGCCCCTCGACGCCACCGCCCCCGCACCGTCGCTCGGCCGTTGCCGCGGTGGTGATGGCGGCGGTGGCGGTGGCGAGCGCCATCGGCGTGGGTGCCTCGGTCGGCGTGGGGACGGCGGCGGCCTCGCCCGGCGGGGCCCGGAGCGCCCACGCCGCGGACGCCGGGTCGTCGACGCCGGTCGGCTACTTCCTGGTGGGGGCGGACGGCGGGGTCTTCGCCTTCGGTGGCGCCCACTTCGAGGGGTCGATGGGGGGCCGGCCACTGCGGGCCCCGGTGGTGGGCATGGCCGCCACCCCCGACGGCGGGGGGTACTGGCTGGTGGGAGCGGACGGCGGGGTCTTCGCCTTCGGCGACGCCGGCTACGACGGGTCGATGGGGGGCCGGCACCTGCGGGCACCGGTGGTGGGCATGGCCGCCACCCCCGACGGCGGGGGGTACTGGCTGGTGGGTGCGGACGGCGGGGTCTTCGCCTTCGGCGACGCCGCCTACGCCTCGTCGGTGCCCGCCCTCGGGGTGGCCGACCCCGACGTGGTGGGGCTCGTGTCCTCGGTCGACGGGGCCGGCTATGCCGAAGCGGGGGCGGACGGGACGGTGTGGAGCTTCGGAGACGCCCCGGCCGTCCCCTCGCTGTCGCCGGGCGCCGGGGTGCGCGACATCTCGGGCCTGGCCGCCGCCGGTCCCGGCGGCTACTGGCTGGTGGGCCGGGACGGGGGGGTCTTCGGATTGGGCGATGCCCCCTACGACGGGTCGCTCCCGGCCCTCGGCGTCGTCGCCGACGACATCGTGGGCATCGCCGCCGCACCGCCCCCGCCACCCACGGCCACGGGCGGGGGGACGGGCGCCCCGCCCGGGCCGATCTGGGGCGCACCGGAGTCCTTCGATCCCGCCGCCGCCACGGCGGCCACGGCATCGTCGGTGTCGTGCACCGGCCCCGACTTCTGCGCCGCCGTCGACGGCGGTCCCGACTTCTGGACATGGGACGGCACGACCTGGAGCGGACCCCTCGTCGTCCCGGGCCAGCAGTGGGCGGCGGTGTCGTGCACGGCGGGCCCGGCCTGCGTGGCCGTGGGCTCCACCGCGTCGTCGGGTGGGCTCACGACGGCGGCCGCCCTCTACCAGGGGGGAACGCTCGGCCCCGCCCCCGGCTTCGTGATCCTCCCGGCCGCCGAGGGCCTGGCGGCCGTGTCGTGCACGGCGGGCCCGGCCTGCGTGGCCGTGGGCGACGGGGCCGTGGGCTCGGGCCCCGACGGGGCGGTCGTCGAGACCGACACGGGCGGCTCGTGGTCGGCCGCCCCCGCACCCCTCCCGGCCGGGGCGGAGGGCGCCTCCACCTTGCAGAGCGTGTCGTGCGCCACCGCCACGTCGTGTGCAGCCCTGGGCACGGTGACCGAGGGACCCACCCCGGCGCCCTTCGCCGACGTCCTCGGTCCGGCGGGCTGGGCCACGTCCCCGCTGGCGGCCACGGCGCCGGGGCTCTTGGTGCTGGCCTCGGTGTCGTGCCCCACCGCGGCGTGGTGCACGGCGGTGGGGTCCGAGACGTTCCCCCCGTCCCCGGCCCCGCCGACGCCCGTGGTCGAGACCTTCGACGGCACGGCCTGGTCCTCGGCCCCGGCGCCGGCGACGGGGGCCCTGGGGTCGGTGGGGTGCTCGGCCCCCTCGCAGTGCGTGGCGGGGGGGACGGGCGGCGAGCTGACCGCCTCGGGTCCCTCGGGGTGGAGCACCCCCGACGACGCCGACGCCGGCGCCCAGATCACCTCGGTCACGTGCCCCACCCCGACCTTCTGCATGGCGAGCGACAACCTCGGGGACGCGCTGGTCACGGCACCGGCGGCCGTGCCCCTCCCCGACGCCGCCCCGGCGGTGTGAGGAACCCGCCTCGACTCAGCGGGGCGGGGACCCCGGCCACACCCGGTCCGGTCCCGTCTCGACCAGCAGGGCCCGGCGGGGGCACCGGCGCGCCGCCTGCTGCGCCAGCTCGACGAGGTGGGCGGGCACGGGTCGGCCGTCGACCACCGGGTACCCCCACTCGTCCAGGGTGACGAGCTCGGGGAGCAGCTCGGCGCAGTAGCCGTAGGCCTCGCAGGCCACGGGGTTCACCGTGATCGTCGTGGGCACGCCGTCCTCCGCTCAGCCGGCCCGCAGGCGGGGGAGCACCGAGGGCCGGCGGTGCCCGGGGCACGGCGCCCCCCGGAGATGGTCGCCGGCGTCGCCGGCGAAGACGGCCAGGGCGCTGCGCACCATGCGCACCACGCCGTCGGGGTGCCGGCACGCCCCCCGGCCGTCCACCGCCTCGAGCCGCCGGGCCAGGCGGGACGGCAGGGCCCGGTCGGCCCGGCCCTGGGCCAGGGCGGCCAGGTCGCCGGCCAGGGCGGGGAGGCCGAAGACGCACGGGCCGCACTGGCCGGCGCTCTCCCCGGCCATGAAGGCGGCGATGCGGGCGGTCTCGGCGATACCGCACCCCGACCGGGGGAGCACCACGAGCACCCCGGCACCCACCACGCCGCCCACCCGGGCCAGGGGCGCGGGGGCGTAGGGCGCGCCCAGCGCCCCGGCGCCGATCCAGCTCCCCCCGAAGCCGCCCGTGAGCACGGCCCCCACCGCCTCTTCGGGCCCGGCCCCGCCCACCACGTCGAGCACGGGCGTGCCCATGGCCACCTCGTAGACACCGGGGCGGGTCACGGCGCCGCTCACGGTGCACAGGAGCGTCCCCGGCGCCTCGGGGAGCCCGGTGGAACGGAAGGCGGCGGGACCGAGGCGCGCCACCAGGGCCACGTGGGCCAGGGTCTCGGCGTTGTGGACGAGGGCGGGCCTGCGGCCCAGGAGGAGGACCTCGCCCCGCCGGGGGCGGAAGGTGGGTGCGGCCGGGCCCCCGCCCAGCCACGACACGAGGGCCGACTCCTCGCCCGCCACGAAGCGACCGGGGGGCCGCTCGACGGCCACGGGGACCGGGTCGTGGCCCGACCCGACCCGCTCGGCCACGGCCCGGTCCACCGCCACGGCGACGTCGGGGCGCTCCGCCCCCACGCACACCACGATGCGGTCGGCACCCGACGCCAGGGCGGCGAGCTCGGCGCCGTCGAGCACCAGGTGGGGCGCGCACGACAGCAGGGCGGCGTCCTTGGAGCTGGCCGGCTCCCCCTCGCACGCGTTGACCACCACCGTGGGAGCGGGACGGCGCCCCCGCACGAGCGCCATCTTGCGGGCCGAGGGGAAGGCCGCCCCACCCCGGCCGGTGAGGCCGGAGGCGTCCAGGGCGGCGGCGAACCGCTCGCCCCAGTGGCGGTCGCCGGGGCCCGGTGCCGGGAGCGGCCCGAAGTGGTCGACGTGGGCGACGAGGTCGGCGCGGCCGGTGGCCCGCCACGCGCCGAGGAGCTCCGGCGCCGGCGGCGGGGGGGTGGGCCGGGCGGAGCGGTCGTCGTCGACGGTGCTCGAGGTGCGCGTCACGCGGGCTCGCTTTCGTGCTGGGGCGGACGGGGCAGGGACCGGCACGGGCGCTGGGCTAGCCGGTCAGGTGCTTCACGGGGACGCCCTGGGGACGCCGGCGGACGGAGGGGAGCGCCAGGGTGCGGCGGGCCCGCCCCGTGGCCAGGACGATGCGCCACGCCCCCGCCCCGACCACGGCGGCGATGCACGCCGCGCACAGGTCGAGCACCCAGCCCAGGCGCATGTCGGTGCCCATGCCCAGGGCGTGGGCCATGGCCACGGGCCAGCTCAGGTAGGCCAGCCAGTGCACGGCGCGCCACAGGCGGGCCGGCAGGCGGTGGCGCAGCAGGCTGGTCACGGCCACGGCGGCCATGAGGTCGAGCGAGACCGTCCCCGCCGCCACCCAGCCCCGCCGGTAGGGGGAGGCCAGGGGCACGACCACGGCCGCCCAGCCGATGTGGACGTAGGTGTCGAGGACGCTGGTGAGGACGTGCCCGGTCAGGAAGACCACCGACAGGAGCGAGATCCGCCGGTGCAGATCCTGGCGGGCGAAGCCGGGCCACCGGCGGCTCGTGCCCCGGTTGGCGGTGACGATGCCGAGGACCGTCGTGGCCGTGAGCAGCACCATGGCCACGAGGCCGGTGGCCCGCGTGGCGTACCACAGGACGGTCGAGCTCATGACGCCGCCGCCCGTGCTCGGGACCGTGCACACCTCGGTGCCGTCCGGACGGTGGGATCGGCGGGCCAGCCGTTCAGGACCAGGACGCCCCCCCGCTCGTCGACCAGCCGGGCCGGCACGCCGAGCCCCTCCAGCCGGCCCGGGGCGGCGGCGCCCCACACGATGGCGGCGGTGGTGGCGGCGTTGGCCTCGACGCAGGAGGGGGCGAAGGCCGACACCAGGGTCCAGCACGTGGCGGCGCAGTCGCCCGTGGCTGGGTCGACGATGTGGTGCCGGGGCCGTCCCGCCACCGACCAGGCCCGCACCGTGGTGCTCGAGCTGGCGATGGCGCCCTCGTCGACGGCCACGACCTGCTGGGCGTGCCCGGGGCCGGCGGAGGCGTCGGGAGCGATGCCCACGGCCCACCCACCCTCGGGGGCCGGCCCCTGGACGGCGACGTCCCCGCCCACGCTCACGAGGGTGCCCACCCCGAGCGCCCCGGCGATGCGTGTGGCGGCCCGGTCGACGACCAGGGCCTTGGCCGTGGCCCCGAGGTCCACGTGGACGCCGGGGCGGACCCGCACCGTGCGGTGGCGGGCATCGAGCTCGATGGCGCGCCACCCCGGGACGGCCCCGGCGCCGGCCGTGCCCCGCCCCGGCCCGCTCCCGGCGCCGGCGACGTCCTCGAAGTCGCGGTCGTAGCCGATGGCGTCCATGGCGCTCCCCACCGTGGGGTCGACGGCGCCGCCGGTGCGCTCGGCCACCCGGCACGCCGCCTCCAGGGCGGCGAACAGGAGCGGGCTCACCCGCACGGCGTCGCCGGCCCGTTCCACGGCGGCGATCTCGGAGTCAGGGCGGAAGCGGCTGCAGGCCAGGTCGATGGCGGCGAGCTCGTCCCGCAGGATCAGGGCGGCCCGGGGGGCGGCGCCCGGATCCACCACGGCCACCTCGGCCGTCGTCCCGATGGCCCGCATGCGCACGAGGGCGGGACCCGACGCGCTCATCGTCCCGTCCCCCCCGACACGACCACCGGGGTCCTGGTCGTGGAGCGCACCGAGGACGAGCCCGTCGACCCGCTCACCCCCGATCCGGCGGACCCTGTGGTCCCCGACCGGCTCGGGGCGGTGGTGGTCGTGGTGGAGGCCGCCGTGGTCGAGGTCGTCTCCGACCCCGCGCTCCCGGCCGTCCCCGCCCCGGCGCTCCCGGCCCCCGTGGTCGCCGTCGTGCTCGTGGCGGCGGTGCCCGATGCGGTGGAGCGGCTGGCCGACGCCCCGGGCACCTGGCGCGACACCACCACGCCGATGACGACGGCGCCGGCCGCGGCGCCGGCCGAGACGAACCGCGACGTCCGCCGGACGCGGCGCATGGCCACGTCGCGACGCGCCGTTCCCTGGAGGAGGGGTGGGCGGGCTCGGCTCATGGAGGCATGTCATCACCTCGACCTCGCCGTCCCCCCACAGTCAGCTATGAGCGCGCTGTGAATCGGGGGCGGGGCGGGGCCCGGTGCCGTCCCCGTCCCGGGCCGGGCCGGGGGGCGGTCCGGCGTCTGCCCCGGTCCCCACCGCCACCGTCCCCGCCTGCGGTTCGCCGGGGTCGGGGGACGCCTCGTCGCCGCCGGCGGGGAGCCGGACGGTGAAGACGGTGCCGCCCGTCGTCCCCGGAGCCACCGTGACGGTGCCGCCGTGGGCCCGGGTGATCGACGCCACGATGGACAGGCCGAGCCCCGAGCCCCCGTGCCGGCGGGAGCGGGAGGGATCGGCCCGGAAGAAGCGCTCGAAGACACGGGCGGCGTCATCGGCGTCGAGGCCGGGACCGTCGTCGCTCACGGTCACGACGGCCCAGGCGCCCTGGCGCTGGACCGACACCGCCGCCGAGGTCCCGGGTGGGCAGTGGCTCCGGACGTTGGCGAGGAGGTTGTCCAGGACCTGGCGCAGGCGGAGGCGGTCGCCCATGACCTCGAGGGGCTGGCGCGCCACCAGGTGGACGGGCCACTGCGGCCCGACGGTGGCGGCGGTCTGCACCGCCTCCGCCGCCAAGCCCACCAGCTCGACCTCGGCGCGCTCGAGGGGCCGCCCCTCGTCCAGGCGGGCCAGGAGGAGGAGGTCCTCCACGAGGTGGCCCATGCGGGCCGTCTCGGTCCGGATCCCGCCCATGACCCGCTCGAGGTCCTCGGCCCGCGTCACCGCACCCTGCTCGAAGAGCTCGGCGTAGGCCGAGACGGCGGCCAGCGGCGTGCGCAGCTCATGGGAGGCGTCCCCCACGAAGCGCCGCATCCGGGCCTCGGAGTCCCGCAGATCCTGCTCGGTGGCGTCGCGTTGGGCGAAGGCCCGCTCGATCCTGCCCAGCATGACGTTCAGGGCCCGGGCCAGGCGCCCCACCTCGGTCCGGGCGTCGTCGCCGGGGACACGCTGGGTCAGCTCGCCCCGGGCGATGGCGTCGGCCGTCGCCTCGACGGCGCCCAGGGGTCGCAGCCCCACGCGCACCAACCACCAACCGAGGAGGAGGGCGGCCACGAGCGCCGCGCCCGTCACGGCCAGCTCCACCGCCACCAGCCGGTCGAGCGTCCCGAGGGAGGACTGCAGCCACACGCCCACCACGAGCTGGCCTCCCGCCAGGGGGCCGTGGCGCAGCACCGAGGCCCGCACCTGGTAGGGACCGTCGTCGGCGTCGACACCGGGGGCGGTGATGTAGACGGTGGGCTCGTCGAAGTCGGCGGCGTTGGCCGAGAACCCGGTGATGCGGGCCGGGAGCCGGGGCCCGGCGAGGTCCTTCTCGCCGAACCCGGGGGTGACGGTGGCGCACACCGGCGTGTTGGCGGCGTTGCGCACCTCCACGTAGGAACCCGGGGGGAGCTGGTAGAGGAGGCCCGCCGCCAGGCCCTCGTACCCCACGCACGAGGGCGTCGAACCCGCCGTGGTGGTGGCCTGCGAGGACGAGGGCCGCACCGCGCCCGGCACCCCCGGGGCGCCCGCCCCGCCCGGCCCCGGGCCCCCGTTCCCGGCCGGGCCTCCCGGCTTCGGCGTCCCCCCCAGGGCGTTCTCGATGGGGATGTGGGACTGCTCGAGGGACTGGTCGATCCGGTTGTACAGGAACGACTTGAGGGCCTGGTAGGTGACGACGTCGGCGATGACGAGCGCGATCACGGCCACTGCCGCCACCGCCAGCAGCAGTCGCGTCCGCAGCGACACCTCTAGGTCGCCTCCGGGTCGCGCAAGGTGTAGCCCACGAGCCGGATGGTGTGGATGAGGGGGGGTCCGTGCTTCTCCAGCTTCTTGCGCAGGTAGCTGACGTAGGTCTCGACGACGTTGGCCTCACCCCCGAAGTCGTAGTGCCACACGTTGTCGAGGATCTGGGTCTTCGACAGCACCTGGCGGGGGTTGCGGAGGAAGAACCGCAGGAGGTTGAACTCCGTGGCGGTGAGCTGGATGCGGGCCCCGTCGCGCCGCACCTCGTGGGCCCCCTCGTCCATCTCGAGGTCGGCGAACCGCAGCACCCCGTCGTCGGACCGCTCGACCCCGGCCCGCCGCAGGAGCGCCCGGGTGCGGGCGATGATCTCGGCCAGGGCGAAGGGCTTGGTGACGTAGTCGTCACCGCCCACGGTGAGCCCGGCGATCTTGTCCTCGAGGGAGTCCTTGGCGGTGAGGAAGAGCACGGGGGAGCGGACGCCGTCGGTGCGCAGGCGGCGGGTGACCTCGAGCCCGTCGAGGTCGGGCAGCATCACGTCCAGGAT
>DATJOV010000375.1:0-2176 GCA_035506735.1 Acidimicrobiales bacterium
CCATTCGAGCGCCACTTTCTCCAGTCGGACGTGGGGCACCACGGCGTTCACCATCCCCATGCGGTAGGCCTCTTCGGCGTCATAGGTGCGGCCGAGGAAGAACACTTCCCGGGCCCTTTTCTGCCCCACCTGGCGGGCCAGGTAGGCCGACCCGAACCCTCCGTCGAAACTGGCCACGTCCGCATCGGTCTGGCGGAACCGGGCGTGCTCGGCGCTGGCCAGGCTGAGGTCGCACACGACGTGCAGGCTGTGCCCGCCGCCGGCCGCCCAACCGGGCACCACCGCAATAACGACCTTGGGCATAAAGCGGATGAGCCGTTGCACTTCGAGGATGTGCAGCCGCCCGAGCCGTGCCCCCACCCCCGCACCTCCACCCGCCGCCGCACCGTCACCCGCCGCCGCTCCGCCCGCCGCCACACCGCCGGCGCCCTCGTACTCGTAGCCCGCTCTCCCCCGCACGTTCTGGTCGCCACCGGAGCAAAAGGCCCAGCCGCCGTCCTTGGGCGACGGCCCGTTGCCCGTTAAGAGCACGCAGCCCACGTCGGGGGACTGACGGGCGTGGTCCAGTGCCACGTACAGCTCGTCGACCGTCCGCGGCCGGAAGGCGTTGCGGACCTCGGGCCGGTTGATGGCCACCCGCACGGTCCCCTGCCCCACCGCCCGGTGGTACGTGACGTCGCTCAGTTCGAAGCGCTCGGCCCCCGGGACCTCCTCCCAGTCCGCGGGGTCGAACAGCCCCGACACCGGCTCGTTAGTGGCCACGCCCCGAGACTAGACGTGGGCCCGGGCCGCCCGGCGCTTGCCCCGCCACCGCCGCGGCCAGCTCCGCCGGGGCCACCGCCACCACAACCACAACCACAACCGCCGCCGTCACCGCCACCACCGCCCATCCTCACAACCCAACCCGCGCTGCCAGCGCCGACACCGAGTCGTCGGCTATGGCCGGCGCGCAGGTCATCCCCAAGCCTCCGGGGCCGCTCACCACCTCGACCCCCGGGACCAGCTCCTCGCGCCAGTAAAGGCCCTCTCCCCTATCGGTCAACTGGCTGTACACCCCGGCCCAGCGCCGGGCGACCGGCGGGATGGGGCGGCGCAAGAGCCGCCCCGCCTTGGCCAGGAGGTGCTCGTAAACCGTCTCGTCGAGGTCAAAGGGGAACGGCTCGGTGTAGTCGTGCGTGTCCCCGATGGTGAGCCCGCCGTCGGACCGCTGGACGACCAGGACCTGGGCGTGGGCGCGGGCGGCGGTCGGCGGCTGGGGGGCGAGGCCGGCCCGGGCGGGGAGATCGTACGCCGGGTAATAGCGCATGGAGTCCCCGTCGGCCACCGCCGTGGCCAGATCCCCTGGGTACCGCTCGGTTTCGAGCATCTGCAGCCGCACGAGCCGGGTGCGTGGCCTGTCCACATAGCGGGCCAGCCAGCTCGACGAGCCCGCCCCCGGGCACAGGAACACCCAGTCCCCCCGGTGCACTTCGCCGTGGTCGTCGACGACAGCGCCCTCTCGCAGCTCCAGCACGGCCCGGCCCCACACGGACCGGTAGCCTTCCCCGTCCCCGGACGCCAGGTGCCGGCATATGGCGGCCACCGTGGTGCGCGGCTCGAGGAGGGCATCGGCGCCGCACCACAACGCCCCCAGGACGGCCTCCGACAGCTCCGGGTTGGCCACCCGAGCGGCCGGCCCGTCCAACAACTGCCATTGCCGCCCGGCTTCGGCCCCGCCAGTGCTGCCCGAGCCGTGGGCGGAGGTGCCTGCGACCGCCCCGGCCAAAGCGCCGGCACCGCCCAAAGCGTCTGCACCGGCCAAAGCGTCTGCACCGGCCAAAGCGTCTGCACCGCCCAAAGCGTCGGCACCGGCGCCGGCCTCGGCCGCCCGGTTCACGCCGTAAGCCTCATGCATCAGGGCCAGTTCAGGCTCGTCGGTCGCCACCGTGAGGGACCCGACCGGGCGGAAAAGGGCCCCCGGTACCGTCGGGGCGAGCTTCTCCCAGAGCGACCTGGCCCGCAACGCCAGCTGGAGCTCCGCCCCCCCGGCCCGGGCACCCACCCACACGAGCCCGAAGTTGCGGACGCTCGCCCCTCGCGCCGCCAGGTCGCGTTCGAGGTGCACCACGTCGAACCCGCGGCGGCGGGCCATCAAGGCATGCATGGAACCGAGCACCCCGGCCCCCACGACTACAAC
>DATJOV010000376.1:0-5620 GCA_035506735.1 Acidimicrobiales bacterium
GGTGCGCACCGCCACCGTCGACCTGGCCGTGGCCTCGGGTGGGATCGGCTCGGCCGTGACGCGCATCACCGGTGTGGCCACCGGCCTGGGCGGCTACGTGCAGAGCTCGTCGGTGTCGGGGGGCAGTGCCCGGCGGGCCCCGGTGTCGGGCGCGGTGGTGGTGCGGGTGCCCGACACCCAGTTCGCCTCGGCCGTGGCGGCGCTGGCCCGCCTGGGCCGGGTCACGGGCGAGCAGGTGGCCGGCAAGGACGTCACCGACGAGGTGGCGGCCGACGCCGCCTCGGTGCAGGTGCTGCAGTCGGAGGTCGCCCTGCTGCAGGGCAAGCTCGACCAGGCCACCGACATCTCGACCTTCCTCCAGATCGAGAACCAGCTGGCCCCGGTGCAACAGCAGCTCCAGCAGGTCCAGAACGAGCAGGCCGTGCTGGAGAGCTCGGCCGCCCTGGCCACCGTCACCGCCGACCTCAGCGCCGCGGCCGCCGCGCCGGCATCCCCCCGGCTCGTCTCCCACGCCGACGCCGCCACGGCGGCGTGGCGGGCCCTGCGCCACAGCACCCTGGCCGTCGTGGACGACCTGGCCCTGGGACTGGGCGGGTCCCTGCCCGCGCTCGTGGTGGGGGGCGTGGCGGGATGGGGCGTGCTGCGCCTGCGCCGGCGCCGCCGGGCGGCGGTGACCCCGGCCTGAGCCACCGGGCGATCAGCCCAGGGTCAGGGTGCCCAGCACGGCACATCCCTGCTGGGACAGGGCCACGGCCAGGTCCGGTCCCGACGCCGATCCCGGGGCCGGGCCGAAGACGAAGACCAGGGCCGGGGTGCCCCCCAGCCGGGCCGTGGCCAGGCGCTCGACGGCCCGGCCCGGGGCCGCCCCCTGGGCCGGGGCCAGGCAGCGGGTGAACGGCGCCAGGACGGCGCCGGCCACCGTGGTGCTGGGCGCGGCCGGAGCCGAGGACGGGATGGCGCCGTAGGACGGGGCGGAGGACGACGCCGCGGCGGGCCCGAGCGTGGCCAGCGTGGACCCCAGGGCGCCGAGGGAGGCGGCGGAGCCGAGATCGACGACACCCTGCGCCGCGCCCGGGGCGATGACGGCGGCCGAGGCCGTGCCCGAGGGCGTCACCCCGGCCTGCGCCCCCGCGGGCGCCTGGACCGTGGTGGAGGCCTCCGCCGGGGCCGCCGTCCCGTGGGGGTGGCGGACGGCGGGGGCCGCCATGTTCGAGGCGGCGCCGGTGCCGTGGCGCTGGGACAGCGCCAACGGGGTCACCACGGCGGCGGCCAGGGCGGCGGCGATCCCCACCACCAGGCCCACCCGGCGCGGGGGGACGAGGCGCCGCACGCCACGTCCGGGCACCGGCCCTCCGGGGTCGGGGCGCACGGGATCGGGGAGGGCGGCGTCGGGGAGGGCGGCGTCCAGGGCGGCCCGGACGGCGGCGGCACGCGCCGCCGGGGCGGCGGGCGCCACCGGGGTGGCCAGGACCCGGCGCACCTCGGTCAGGGCCTCGAGGCGGCGGGCGCACGCCCCGCACTCCCGGAGGTGGGCGAGCCCCGCCTCGTCCCCGTCGGCCCCGTCGAGGGCGGCCGACAGCGCCTCGTCGTCGAGGTGCGGGGCGCTCACGTGGGCGTCCCCTCGCGGTCGGGGGCGGGTGCCTCGGGCGTGGGGCTCACCCCTGGTTGGACGACGGCGGGGCGGACCCGGTTCCCCCCGCCGCCCCAGCGCGCCGCCAGGGCGGCACGGCCCCGTGCGATGCGGGAGCGCACCGTGCCCACCGGGACCTCCAGCACGGCGGCGATCTCCTCGTAGGAGAGGTCGCACAGGTCGCGCAGGACCACGGCGGCGCGGTACTCGGGCACCAGGGTGGCCAGGGCGGCGTCGAGGTCGGCCCGCAGCGCCCCCAGCTCGCCGGGGTCGGCGCCGCCACCGGGCCCGGTCCCGCCGCCCCCCGTCCACCCGTCGCCGCCCCCCGGACCCCGGAGCCACAGGGCGTCGGGCTCGGGACCGGCGTCGAGGCTGACGGTGGGCCGCCGCCGGCGGCGGCGGAGCTCGTCCAGGCAGGTGTTGGTGGCGATGCGGTACAGCCAGGTGCCGAAGGCGCTGCGGCCGTCGAAGCGGGGCAGGCCCCGGACCGCCGCCACGAGGGCGTCCTGGGTGGCGTCGAGGGCGTCGGCGTCGTGGCCCAGCATGCGCCGGCACAGGGCGTGGACCCGGTCGTAGTGGCGCTCGACCAGGGCTTCGAGGGCGGCGCCGTCCCCGGCGCGGGCGGCGGTGACGAGGTCCTCGTCCCCGCCCCGAGCCGGATCGCCCTCGATGGTGCGCCCCTCAGACGCAGGTGATGCGGTGGATGTCGAGGATGCCGCCCGCCGCGGCGAGGTGGGCGAAGACCTCGTCGGGCACGGCACGGTCGGTGGAGAGCACCATGAGGGCGGTGCCCCCGGTGCGCGACGGGTCGACGTCCATGGACGAGATCGACACCCCGGCCTCGCCCAGCACGGTGCCGACCAGGCCGATCATCCCGGGTCGGTCGTCGTTGCGCACCACCAGCATGTGCTCGGCCGGGGGCACCTCCACGGCGTGGTCGTCGACGAGCACGATCCTGGCGTCGGCCCGGGGCCCGGTCAGGGTGCCGGCGATGGAGTGCTGGGCCGAGCGCAGGGTGATGAGGTTCACGAAGTCGAGGGTGGTGCTGGTCGAGGTCTCGCGCACCTCGAGGCCCCGCTGCTCGGCCAGCTGGGGGGCGTTCACGTAGGAGACGGGCTCCTCCGTCCCCGTGGCGAAGACCCCCTTCAGGACGGCCAGGGTCAGGATTGAGGTGTTGGCCCCGGCCAGGCCCCCCTGGTACTCGACCTCGAGGCCGGCCGGGAGCCCGTCGTTGAGGCAGGCGAAGCACCGGCCCAGCTGCTCGGCCAGGTGCAGGAAGGGCCGCACCGTCTCGGACACCTCCCGGGCCGCCACGTTCACGGCGAAGGGCACGAAGTCCCCGGCCAGGGCGAGGATCACCTGCTCGGCGATGGTGACCCCGGCCTTGTCCTGGGCCTCGGCCGTCGACGCCCCCAGGTGGGGCGTGACCACCACGCCGGGGAGGGCGAAGAGGGGCGAGTCGGTGCAGGGCTCGGTGGCGAAGACGTCCAGGGCGGCGCCGGCCACCACCCCGGAGCGCAGGGCGTCGGCCAGGGCCCCCTCGTCGAGGATCCCGCCCCGGGCGGCGTTCACGATGCGCAGCCCGGGCTTGGCCTTGGCCAGGATGTCGGCCCCGATCAGGTTGGCCGTCTCGGCCGTCTTGGGGAGGTGGATGGTGAGGAAGTCGGCCTGGGCCACGAGGTCGTCGAGGGCCATGAGCTCGACCCCCATGGTGCGGGCCCGGTCGGGGTTGACGTAGGGGTCGTAGGCGCACAGGCGCATGCCGAAGGCCAGGGCCCGCTGGGCCACCAGGGCGCCGATGCGCCCCAGCCCCACCACCCCCAGGGTCTTGCCGTGCAGCTCCACCCCCTCCCACTTGGAGCGCTCCCACTTGCCCGCCACCAGGGCGGCGTGGGCCTGGGGGATGTTGCGGGCCTGGGCCAGGAGCAGGGCCATGGCGTGCTCGGCCGCCGACAGCACGTTGGACTCGGGGGCGTTCACCACCATGACGCCGCGGCGGGTGGCGCCCTCCACGTCCACGTTGTCGAGCCCGATCCCGGCCCGTCCCACCACGGTCAGGTCGGTGCCGGCCTCGAGGACCGCCGCCGTGACCTGGGTGGCGGAGCGCACGATGAGGGCGCTGGCGCCGGGGACGACCCCGAGCAGCTCGTCGGGGCTCAGGTCGAGCCGCTCGTCCACGTCGTGCCCGGCCGCCCGGAGCTGCTCGAGCCCGCGCGCCGCCAGCTTCTCGGTGATGAGCACCCGTGCCATGTCCGGTCCTCCCGCTTACTCGGCCGTGGCGAAGAGCTTGCCGAGGCGGGTGACCCCCTCGGTGATGGACGCGTCGTCCAGGGCGTAGGAGAGGCGGAGGTAGCCCGGGGCCCCGAAGGCCTCGCCCGGGACCACCGCCACCCTGGCTTCGTCGATGGCCACCTCGGCCACGTCGGCGGAGGTGGCCACCGGCCGCCCGGCCAGGGTGCCGCCCAGGAGCTGGCGGACCGAGGGGAAGGCGTAGAAGGCCCCTTCGGGCTCGACGCAGCGCACCCCGTGGCACTCGTTGAGCAGGCCGTGGATGGTGCGGCGCCGGCGGTCGAAGACGGCCCGCATCTCGGCCACGCCCCCCTGGGCCCCCTCCAGGGCGGCCAGGGCGGCGCGCTGGGACACGTTGGCGACGTTGGAGGTGGCGTGGGACTGCAGGTTCGACGCCGCCGCCACCACGTCGGGGGGCCCCAGCATCCAGCCCACCCGCCATCCCGTCATGGCGTAGGTCTTGGCCACGCCGTTGACCACGACGCAGTGGTCGGCCAGCTCGGGGACGGCGGCCGGCATGGACGTGAAGACGTGGTCTCCGTAGACGAGGTGCTCGTAGATCTCGTCGGTCACCACCCACAGGCCGTGCTCGACGGCCCAGCGGCCGATGGCGGCCACCTCCTCGGGTCGGGCCACGGCCCCGGTGGGGTTGCTGGGCGAGACGAAGAGGACGACCTTGGTGGCCGGGGTGCGGGCGGCGTCCAGGGCCTCCACCGTGACGTGGAAGCGGGCGTCCTCGTCGGTCGGCACGGGCACCGCCACCCCGCCCGCCAGGGCGATGGCCTCGGGGTAGGTGGTCCAGTACGGGGCCGGGACGAGCACCTCGTCACCGGGGTCGAGCAGCGTGGCGAAGGCCTCGTACACGGCCTGCTTGGCCCCGTTGGTCACGAGCACCTGGGACGGGTCCACCGCGAAGCCCGAGTCCCGGGCCGTCTTGTCGGCGATGGCCTGGCGCAGGGCGGGGAGGCCCGCCGTGGGGGTGTAGCGGTGGTTGGCCTGGTCCCGGCACGCCGTCACGGCGGCCTCGACGATGTGGGCCGGGGTGGGGAAGTCGGGCTCGCCCGCACCGAAGCCCACCACGTCGGCCCCGGCCGCCTGGAGGGCCTTGGCCTTGGCGTCCACCGCCAGCGTGGCCGAGGGCGCCACCGCCGCCACCCGGGCCGAGAGCCGCGACCGGACTGAGGTCCCGGCGGCCGGAGCCGATTCCCGGTGCGCTCCCATGGCTGCCATGCTTGCACACGTGACGAGCGCTCCTGCCACCCCCCGCGACGGCGTCCCCGACATCCGCATCCCCGATGCGCTCAAGCCCGCCGACGGGCGCTTCGGGAGCGGTCCCTCCAAGGTCCGCCCCGGGCAGGTGGACGCCCTGGCCGCCGCCGCTCCCCACTACCTGGGCACGAGCCACCGCCAGGCGCCGGTCAGGGCGGTGGTGGGCCGCGTCCGGGCCGGCCTGCGGGAGCTGTTCTCGCTCCCCGACGGCTACGAGGTGGTGCTCGGCAACGGGGGCACCACGTGCTTCTGGGACGTGGCCACCTTCTGCCTCATTGAGCGGCGCAGCCAGCACCTGAGCTTCGGAGAGTTCTCCTCCAAGTTCGCCGCCGCGGCAAAGGCGGCCCCCCACCTGGGTGATCCCGAGGTGATCGAGGCGCCGCCCGGCACCCACCCGTGGCCGGCCACCCGCGACGGCATCGACCTGTACGC
>DATJOV010000377.1:0-13709 GCA_035506735.1 Acidimicrobiales bacterium
GGGTGCCGGCGCTGCGAGCAGACCGGCTACCTCGGCCGGGTGGCGGTGTACGAGGTCATGCGCATGACCTCCGCGCTGCGCCTCCTGGTCCTGGAGCGGGCCTCGGCGGGCGAGATCCAGGCGGCGGCGGCGGGCGAGGGCATGCAGACACTGCGGGAGAACGGGGTGGGCAAGGTCCGGGCCGGGGTCACCAGCCTGGCCGAGCTGGCCCGCTGCGTGGTCTGAGGGTCACCGCCCCAGGGTCGCCACGGCCGCCTCGAGCTCCAGGGCCGCCCCGAGGAGGCGCTCCTCGGCGCCGTGGGGGCCGAGGAGCTGGACGCTGGCCGGGAGGGGGCCGTCGGCGGGGGCGGGCAGGGACAGGGCCGGGATCCCGGCCAGGTTGACGGGGAGGGTGCAGCGGGCCATGAGCAGGGCCTCCCCGCCGTCGAGGGGCGGGGGGAAGATGGTGAGGGTCGGGGTCACCACCACGTCGAAGCGGGCGAACAGCTCGGCCAGGCGGCGACGCCACCGGTCCTGGACGGCCCGGGCCGAGGCCAGGTTCCGGTCGTCGATGGTGGAGCCGAGGCGCAGGCGCCCGGCCACGTCGGGGCCGACGTCGTCGGGATGCGCCTCCACCAGGGCGCCGTCACTGGCCCAGGCCTCGGCCACGAGGAGGAGGGCGGCCGCCGCCGTGGCCTCGTGCCACAGGGGCTCCTCCACCGTGGTGACGTCCCATTCGGCCGCGGCCAGGGCCCGGTCCACGGCCCCGTCCACGGCCGGATCGGCGCCGACGGCAAGGCGGGCCACCGCCACCCCGCCCGGCTCGGGGGCGGGGCCGAAGCCCGGTTCGAGGAGCTGCATGCCGAGCACCAGCCCGGCCACGTCACGGGCCATGGGGCCCACGGTGTCGAAGGCCGGGGCCAGGGGCCAGACCCCGGCCAGGGGCACCCGCCCCCACGTCGTCTTCAACCCCACCGTCCCGCAGCAGGCCGAGGGGATGCGCACCGACCCCCCGGTGTCGCTGCCGTAGGCGACGTCGGCGTCGCCGGTCGCCACCGCCACCGCCGACCCGCTGGAGGAGCCGCCCGGGACGAGGGCGGGGTCGAGCGGGTTCACCGGCGTCCCGTACCAGGGGTTGATGCCGGTGACCCCCAGGGCCAGCTCGTGGAGGTTGGTCCGCCCCACGATGCGGGCCCCGGCGGCGCGGGCCCCGGCCAGGCAGGCGGCGTCGGCCCGGGCCGGGCGCCCGGCCCGGGCCACGGCCCGGCACCCGGCCGTGGTCACCTCGCCCGCCATGTCGATCAGGTCCTTGACGGCGAGGCGCACCCCGGCGCCGGCGGTGTCGTAGCGGGTGATGAAGGTCGACATCGGTGGCGCACCCCCCGGGCCTCCCCGCCCGCCCCGAGCCCTCGAGGCGACGCGCATGCTCCCACAGAGGGGCTATAAAGCGGATGGACCCGGCCGGGGCGCCCGGGGACGGGCGCAGGGCCGGATCCCGGGTCGGGCCCGCCCGTGGGGTCCGAGGGGTCGGGCGGGGCGAGCACCCCCGGTCAGGAGGGGGACACCATGACGGTGCGGCGCAGCGGGCCGTGGGCGGGCGGGGGCGGGGTCCGGACGTGCTGAGCGCGCTCCAGATCGCCCGCCAGGCCACCCTCAAGCCCGTGGCCAAGATCGCGGCCGAGGCGGGCATCCCCGAGCAGTTCCTCGAGCCCTACGGGGAGTACGTGGCCAAGATCGGCCTCGGAGCCGTCGAGGCCCTGGGCGACCGCCCGGCGGCGCGCTACGTGGTGGTGACGGCCATCACCCCGACCCCGCTCGGAGAGGGGAAGACCACCACCACGCTGGGCCTGGGCCAGGCCATGCGCCACATCGACAAGCGCGCCACCCTGGCCATCCGCCAGTCCTCCATGGGCCCCACCTTCGGGATCAAGGGGGGCGCGGCGGGCGGAGGCTACAGCCAGGCCGTCCCCTTCGAGGCGCTCAACCTGCACCTGACCGGGGACATGCACGCCGTGACGGCGGCCCACAACACCCTGTCGGCCATGCTCGACAACCACCTCCACCACGGCAACGCCCTCGGGATCGACCTCCACGACATCACCTGGCGCCGCGTCCTGGACGTGAACGACCGGGCCCTGCGCAACCTGGTGGTGGGGCTCGGCTCCAAAGAGGACGGGGTGCCCCGCCAGAGCGGCTTCGACATCACGGCCGCCTCCGAGGTCATGGCCGTGCTGGCCCTCTCCACGTCGCTGGGCGACATGCGGGCCCGCCTGGGGCGGATCGTGGTGGGCTACACCGGCGACGGGACCCCGGTCACGGCCGAGGAGCTGCGGGCGGCGGGGGCCATGACGGTGATCATGCGCGAGGCCATCAAGCCCAACCTGCTCCAGACCCTGGAGAACACCCCGGTCCTGGTGCACGCCGGGCCCTTCGGCAACATCGCCCACGGGAACTCCTCGGTGGTGGCCGACCTCATCGGGATCCACACCGGCGACTTCCTCATCACCGAGGCCGGGTTCGGGGCCGACATGGGGGCCGAGCGCTTCTTCAACATCAAGTGCCGGACCTCGGGGCTCACCCCCGACGCCGCCGTGGTGGTGGCCACGGTGCGGGCCCTCAAGGCCCACGCCGGCACCCACCGCGTGGTGGCGGGCCGGCCCCTCCCCCCGGCCCTGCTCGAGGAGAACCCCGACGAGGTCCACCTCGGGGGGGCCAACCTGCGCAAGCAGGTCGAGAACGTCCGCCTGCACGGGGTCACCCCGGTGGTGGCCATCAACGCCTTCCCCGAGGACTTCCCCTCCGAGCACGCCGCCATCCGCGACATCGCCGCCTCCCTCGGGGTGCGGGCCGCGGTGTGCACCCACTTCCGCGACGGGGGGCGGGGCGCGGTGGAGCTGGCCGAGGCCGTGGTCGAGGCGGCCGAGGAGCCCAGCGCCTTCCGCATGCTCTACCCCGACGGGGCCTCGCTCCGGGAGAAGATCGAGACCGTGGCCACCCGGGTGTACGGGGCCGAGGGGGTCGACTACGCCCCCGCCGCCGCCCGCCAGCTCGACACCTACGAGCGCAACGGCTTCGGCACCCTGCCCGTGTGCATCGCCAAGACTCACCTGTCCATCTCCTCGGACCCCACCCTGCGGGGGGCCCCGGTGGGATGGCGCCTCCCCGTGCGCGAGGTCCGGGCCTCGGTCGGGGCGGGCTTCGTCTACCCGGTGTGCGGGGACATGCGCACCATGCCCGGCCTCCCCTCGCACGCCGCGGCCGAGCGCATCGACATCGACGAGCACGGGGAGATCGTGGGGCTCTCCTGACCGGGTTCCTCAGGCCAGGACGAGGATCCCGGCGTCGATCACGGTCTCGCCCCGCTGGGTGTCGGTGCGGAAGCGCACGGCGTCGCCCCGGTCCCACATCGACACCGTGAGCGTGTCGCCGGGGAGGGCGGGCCGGCTGAACCGCCCCGCCAGGGAGCGCATCCGGGACGGATCGGACCCGCACACGGTGTGGAGCAGGGCCCGGCCGGTGAAGCCGTAGGTGCACAGCCCGTGCAGGATGGGCCGGTCGAAGCCGGCCCGCTTGGCGAAGACGGGGTCGGAGTGGAGGGGGTTGCGGTCCCCGCACAGCCGGTAGAGCAGGGCCTGGTCGGGGCGGGTGGTGTAGCTCACGATCTCGTCGGGCCGGCCCTCGGGCATGGGGGGCGGCGCCGTGGACGGGCCCCGTGCCCCCCCGAAGCCCCCCTCGCCCCGGACGAAGAGCGACGTGGTGGCGCAGAACAGGGGGGCGCCCGTCCCGGCGTCGACCGAGGTGGAGCGGCTCACCACCAGCGCCCCCGACCCCTTGTCGTAGACGCCCTCCACCGTGCTCGTGGTCCGGACCGTCCCCTCCACCGGGAGGGGCCCGAAGAGCTCGATGGCCTGCTCCCCGTGGACGAGCATGGCGGGGTCGAACCGGCCCACCCGGGCCAGTGACGCCCCGGCCCCGCCCACCACCGTGGCGAAGGTGGGCAGGACGCGTTGGGGCGTGTCGGCCGAGTTCTCCGTCGTGTACTCGAGCTCGAAGCCGGTGGCGTCGAGGGAGCCCGCCCCCACGGCCAGGGCGTAGAGCAGGGCGTCGGTCGAGGTCCAGGAGCGCTCGACGGGGTCCGACGTCGTCCCCACCGCGTCGGGGTTGATGGGCATGGGGTCCTCCTCGGCCGCCGGGCCCGGCGTGCCCGGGCCAGATTGTTACACAAAACTATGTAACATAGAAATCTGCTATGATCAAGGGGTGCCGCAGCCGAGCCCCACCGACCGGGCCCGCCGCCCGTCCCGCCCCGGGCCGGGCCGCACGGTGGACGCCCTGGCGGCGGAGGCGGGCACCACCACCCGCCAGGTCCGGGCCCTCCAGACGCGGGGACTGCTCCCCCACCCCCACATCGACGGCCGGACCGGGCGCTACGGCCCCGATCACCTCCAGCGGCTCCAGGCCGTGCTGCGCCTCCAGGAGGCGGGGTTCTCCCTGGCGGCCATCGCCGCCCTGCTCCGGGCCTGGGAGGAGGGCCGGACGGTGGCCGAGGTGCTGGGCCTGGCCCCGCCGCCCCGGGCGGTCCCCGACCCCGGATCCCCCGAGAGCCTGGACGGGATCGTCATCGCCCCGTGGCGGGGCCGGCTGCTCTCGGTCGTCCCGACCACGGTGCTCGGCGCGCCCTCGGTCCTGGAGGAGGCGGCCGCCTCCTGAGCCCCGGGCGTGCCGTCGCGCCGGGGGGCCGGGGCGAGGTGCAAGCATGACCCGACGTGGGCACGGCGGAGCGCCTCGGGGAGCTGGGCCTGCCGGCGCCGGTGGGCGAGCTGGCCCGGCGGCGGTGGGACGCCGTCGTGGTGGGGGCCGGCCACAACGGGCTCACGGCGGCGGCCTACCTGGCCCGGGCCGGCCTCGAGGTCCTGGTGCTGGAGCGGCGCTCCCGGGTGGGCGGGGCGTGCACCCTCGAGCGTCCCTTTCCCGACGACGCCTGGGTGGTGAGCCCGTGCGCCTACGCCGTGGGCCTCCTGCACCCCCTCGTGATCGAGGAGCTGGGGCTGCGCCGGCGGGGCTACCGGGTGGAGCTGGTGGACCCCCACCTGTGGTGCCCCTTCGAGGACGGGACCGCCATCGCCCTGTGGGACGACCCCGAGCGCAGCGCCGCCGCCGTGGCCGCCCTCGCCCCCGGCGACGTGGCCGGGTACCGGGCCTACGAGGCGCTCTTCGGCCGCATCCGCGCCGCCCTGCGCGCCGCGGGCCGCGACACCTGGATCGGGCCCGCCCCGGACCGGGCCGAGATCGAGGAGCTCCTGGGGGGCGACCGGGGGGCCCTCGACGTGGTCCTGGAGGCGTCGATCGCCGAGGTGGTGGAGGAGCACGTCCGCGACGAGCGCCTCCGCACCGCCCTCCACGGCCAGGGGATCATCGGCACCTTCGCCGGTCCCCGGGATCCGGGCACGGCCGGGGTCCACCTCCTGCACGCCTCGGGCACCCTCGACGGCCGGGCCGGGGCCTGGGGCTACGTGGTGGGGGGCATGGGGCAGGTCTCGTTCGCCCTGGCCGACGCCGCCATCGAGGCCGGCGCCGTGGTGGCCACGGGGGTCCCGGTGGCGGAGGTGGTCCCCGGCCAGGGGGTCGTGCTGGAGGGGGGCGAGGCGGTGGCGGCCGGGGTGGTGGTGTCCAACGCCGACCCCCGGCGCACGGTCGAGCTGTGCGGGGCCGAGGTGCCCGAGGCCTTCCGCCGCCGGGTCGAGGCGTGGCGCACCGAGAGCCCGGTGCTCAAGCTCAACTGCGCCCTGCGCCGCCTCCCCGCCTTCCGGGCCGACGCCGGCGACCTCGCCCCCCACCGGGGCATGGTCACCATCAGCACGGGCATCGACGCCACCCAGGAGGCCTTCGAGTCCTGCCGGCGCGGCGTGCCCGCCCCGGCGTGGTGCGAGCTCTACTTCCCCACCGCCTACGACCCCTCCGTGGCCCCGCCGGGCGGCCACGTCATGAGCGTCTTCGCCCAGTACGTCCCCTACGCCCTGGCCGAGGGGACGTGGGAGGAGCGCCGCCAGGAGATCGCCGACGCCGCCATCGCCGCCGTGGCCCGCTTCGCCCCCGACGTGGTCGACACCATCGTCGGGCGCGACGTGCTCGGACCGCCCGACGTCGAGGCCCGCATCGGGCTCACCGGCGGGCACATCTTCCAGGGGGACTGCCTTCCCGACCAGATGTTCGACCGGCGCTTCGCCCCCAGGACGCCCATGCCCGGCGTCTACCTGTGCGGGGCCTGCACCCACCCGGGGGGGAGCGTGATCGCCGTCAACGGCCGCAACGCCGCCATGGCCGTCCTCGACGACCTGCGTCCCCCGGCGTGAGCCCGCCCCACCGGCGCCCCGCCCCCGCCGCCGGCGCGGCCGGGGCGCCCTCCCCCCCTCGGGCGCCCCTGCCCGCCGCCGTGGCCGTGGCGCTGTGCCTGGGAGGCCTGGGCCTGTTCGTGGCGGTGGTGGTGGCCCGGGGCGGGCCCTCGGTCGACGACGCCTACGGCGTGACCAGGCCGGCGGCGGCCATCGCCGCCGGCGATCTCGGCGCCGCCGCCCGCGCCTCGATCCTCCCCCAGCCCGACGGCTACGCCCTGCTCACCTCCCCCCTGGTGGCGGGACTGCGCCCCCTGGTGGGCACCCCGACCTGGTGCGACGCCGGCGTCCCCGCCGCCACCCGCCTGCTCCTGCCCTGGTGCCGACCGGGGGCATTGGCCGGCCACCGCTGGTACCGATCGCAGGCCCTGCTCGGGGTGCTGGCCTGGCTCGTCCTGGCCGGTGGGGCGCTGCGCCTCGTGCGGGTGGCGGGGGGCGGCGGGGCGGGCGAGGTGGTGGTGGTCGTCGTGCTGGGGGCCATGCCCGGCGCCACCGACGGCATCGTGGAGACCTTCCATCCCCAGGACATCGTGGCCGTCGGCGCCTGCTGCCTGGCGCTGGCCGAGGCCCTGCGGCGGCGCTTCGTCCTGTGCGGCGCCCTGTTCGGGCTGGCCTTCCTGTGCAAGCAGTTCGCCCTCCTCCCCATGGTGGCCGCCCTCGCCGCCGCCCCCCACTGGCGGGCGCGCCGGCGCCTCGCCCTCCCGGCCCTGGCCGTGGTGGCCGGTGGCGTCGTCCCGTTCCTGGCCGTGGACCCCCACGGGACGTGGAGCACCCTGAGCGCCGTCGACGCCGGCGCCGCCGTGCACCTCACCACCGGCACCGTGGTGGGCCAGACCCCCCTGTCCGCCTCCGCCAAGCTCCTCCTGGCCCGGGACGGCCCGGTCGTGCTGGCCCTGGGGATGGCGGGGTGGGCCTGGCGCCGGCGGGGGGCGTCGCTCCTGGCGCCCGTCCCGCTCCTGGGCCTGGCCACGGCCTGCCTGGCGGCCCGCCTGGTCTTCGAGGTGGCCTTCGCCAGCTACTACCTGCTGGAGGTGAGCACCCTGCTGGTCCTCCTCGACCTGGCTGCCCACCGGCTCCCGTGGCGCTCGCTCGGGTGGATCGTCCTCACCGGCGTCCTGGTCGAGTCCAACGGCGGCCTGCCCACCACCGCCGCCGACGCCGTCTGGGCCTTCCTGGCCGCCCTGGCCGCCCTGGCCGTGGGGATGCGGGCCGTGGCCGGGCCGGCCCCGGTGCCGGTGCCGGCCCGGGCCGACCGGGTCCCTTGACGGGGAGCCGACACCGGTGTCTGCTCCGGGGAGGAGCTGGGAGGCACGGCTCGGGAGGAGGCGCCATGCGCGACGACGGCGGCGACGCCGACATCGAGCAGGAACTGGGGCAATCCGACCGCGAGGCCGCCGGTGGCTTCGCCGCGCTGGGCGAGACCTCGGCCGCGGCCGAGCACGTCCCGCCCCGGGCTCCGCCCTGGCGGGCGCGGGCGGAGGGCGCCGCACCCCGGGACCAGGCCGGCCGGGGACGCTGAGGGTCAGCGCAGGGTGTAGGCCTCCCCCGAGGCGTCGAGCGCCACGCAGAAGGTGGCCGACACGCACGACACCGCCGTCAAGGCCGTCGTCCCCCCGGCCGGCGTGGGGCTCGACCATGCGCCCTGCGCCAGGGTGAGCACGTCGCCGGCGGTGTCCACGGCGACGCAGAAGGCGCCCCCCACGCACGACACGGCCACCAGGAGGTTGCCGGTGGGGGCGGTGGCGGTGGCCGAGTCGATGGTCTGCACCGGCGACCAGGTCGTGCCGTTCCAGGCCACGACGGCGCCTTCGGTGTCCCCGGCCACGCAGAAGGAGGGGCTGGCGCACGACACCGACAGGAACTCGCCCCCGCCGTCCTGCTGCACGGGCGACGACCACACGTCGCCGTTCCAGAACGTCACGTCGGACTCCTCGACGGCCACGCAGAACGCCGGCGATGTGCACGACACCGCACTGGGGGACCCGAGGGCGGGAGCGGCACGGACCCAGGACGTGCCGTTGAAGACGTAGCTGTCGCCGGCCTCGTCGATGGTCATGCAGAAGCGGACGGTCACGCACGAGAGGGCCTGGAGCTTCTCCACCCCGCCGATGGTGGTCCCCGGGCTCCACGTCGTCCCGTTCCAGACGTTGGCCTGGCTCCCCACCGGCACCGCCACGCAGAACGTGGCCGAGACGCACGACACGAACGCCTTGTTCCCCGACGCCACCGCCGCCCCGGTGGCGAGGGTCTGGCCGGCCGACCACGACGCCCCGTCGTAGGCGTAGGCGCGGCCCATGTCGTCGAGGGCCATGCAGAAGGTGGGGCTCGGACACGACAGCGCCGCCATGGCCCGCCCCGCCGCCACCGTGGTCCCGCTCCACGCCCCGGTGGCGGCGGCCGGCGTCCCCGTCGTGGCGGTGGCGGCCGTGGTGGTGGTCGTGGTGGTGGTGGCCGCCGTGGGCCGGGTGGTCGAGCCCGACGTGGCGGCCCCGCCCCCGCCACCCCCGCCGCAGGCGGCGGCGAGGACCGCCACGGCCAGCGTGGCCGGCACCGTCCACCCCGGGCACCCGCGACGCGACCCCGCGGACCCGGCCCCCCACCGTCGAGACATGCCCTTCCTTTGTAGCGCGACCCGGACGCCACGGGGCGCCATCGGGCCCAGTTAGCCTGTCGGGACGCAACGGAGGCCCACAGCTGCGAGGCGCGCCGATCGGGCCGGACGGGAGCACTGGTCGTCGCTCGACGGGCTGCGCGGCCTCGCCATCGCCGGCGTCGTCGCCTACCACCTGGGAGACCTGCCCGGGGGCTGGTTGGGCGTCGACCTGTTCTTCGTGCTGTCGGGATTCCTCATCACCACGCTGCTCCTCGAGGACAGGGACCGCACCGGGCGCCTCCGTCTCCTGGCCTTCTGGGGGCGCCGGGCCCGGCGTCTGCTCCCCGCCCTCCTCCTCCTGCTGGCCGTTCTGGCCGTGTACGCCTGGCTGGGCGGCCCGGGCGTGGTGGCCGCCCAGCTGCGGGGGCCGGCCATCGCCACCCTCTTCTACGTCGCCAACTGGCAGCAGGTCGTGGCCGGGCACGGCTACTTCGCCCACTACCAGGCGCCCGACCCTCTCCAGCACACCTGGTCCCTCGCCATCGAGGAGCAGTACTACCTCCTGTGGCCCCTCCTCCTCACCGCCCTGGTGGCACTCGGCACCCGGGGCCGACGGCGGCACCGGCGCCGGGCCCGGGCCGCGGTGCCGGGGGTGGCGGTGGCCGTCGTGGCCGGGCTGGCGCTGGCCTCGGCCCTGTGGATGGGCGTCGCCGCCCACCTCCTCGGTGCCAACCGCGCCTATCTGGGCACCGACACCCGGGCCTGGGAGCTCCTGGCCGGCGGGCTCGGGGCCGTGGTGGTGCGCGAGCTCGGTCCGCTGCGCCGACCGGGCCTGTGGAGCGCGGCCATGGTGGTGGGGGCGGCGGGGCTCGCCGCCGGGGTGGCGTTCGGGGGTGGGCCCCCGGGCTGGATGTGGGACGGCGGGCTGGTCGGGGTCGTCCTCGGTGCGGCCGTGGTGGTGGTGGGATCGGTGCGCCATCCCGGCGCCGCCCTCCCCCGGGCCCTCACCCTGGTGCCCCTGCGATGGCTGGGGGCGGTGAGCTACTCCCTCTACCTGTGGCACTGGCCCGTGATCGTGATCATGACCACGGCCACCACCGGCGTCTCGGGCCCGGCACTCACCGTCCTCCGTCTGGCCACCATGACCGGCGCCGCCTGCGCCAGCTACCTCCTGGTCGAACGCCCCCTCCGACGCGCCGACTGGGGCCGGTGGTGGCGGCGCGCCCTGGCCCCCGCGGCCGTGGCCGGTGTGGCCGTCGTGGTCCTGGCCGGCACCGTCACCCCGGTGCAGGCCTCCACCACCGCCGTGCCCGTGGCGGCGAGCGGATCGGGGAACGCGGGGAGCCTGCTCCTCCCCCCGCACCGGGTCCTCTCGCCCCTCCATCCCCTTCGGGTGTGGATCCTGGGCGACAGCGTCATGCAGGACAGCGCCCCCGGGGTGAGCGCCGCCCTGGACGCCACCGGCGACGTGCAGGTGGTGGCCAGCAGCGCCTTCGGGGGATGGGGCCTCACCACCGACACGGGGTGGTCCGGCCAGAGCACCACGATCATCGACGAGTACCACCCCGAGGTGGTCCTCGGGACGTGGTCATGGGACGCCCCCACCGCCGAGCGACACCCCGAGCGCTACCTCGAGCAGCTGCTCGCCGCCATCGGCCATCTCCTCGCCCCGGGCACCGGGGTGGACGGCGTGGTGCTCCTGCAGTTCCCCCAGCAGGGGCCCAACCCCGAGTACCTCGACGCTCGCCAGCAGGAGGCCGCCTGGAAGGCGCAGAACGCAGCCCAGATCGCGTGGAACACCGACGCCCGCCTCGCCACCCGCTTCTATCCGGGCCACGTCCTGTATCTGCAGACGGCCAGCCTCTTCTCCCCCGGTGACCGCTACTTCGCCTGGAACCGCACACCCTCGGGGTCGTGGCTGCGGGCCCGCAAGATCGACAACGTCCACGTGTGCCCCTACGGGGCGGCCGAACTGGGTGCCCTGGTGACGCGCGACCTGACGCCGATCCTCCACCTCGGGCCGATGGCGCCGGGGTGGCAGCAGGGAAGCTGGACCCACGACGCCAACTACGACGACCCTCCCGGGGCCTGCCCCGACGACCGGCCCCCGTCCCACTACGACGGCGTCAGGGTGCCCGGCCCTCCGTCCTAGGGACCCGACGGGGGGGCGCCCCTCACCAGCGGTACCAGCCCCGGGTGCCGGCCCCCGTCCCGCGGGCCAGGGCGAAGCCGGCCAGCCACGCGATGAAGACCACCACCGCCACGATCCACAGCACGTGGGCGGCGAAGCCGAGCCCGCCCAACACGAGCGCCAGCAACAGCACCAGCAGGATCACTCCCATGTCCATCCTCCCTCTGCCGTGGCGGCCGTCAGGCCGCCCGGCGTCACCCCGCCCGCGCCGGACGGGGCCACGCTTCGGTCATGTGTGGTGTCACGCCCCGTTCCGCCCCGGACGGGCGTGGCGGCGGGGATGCGCCGCGGCCCGCACGGGGGTCCGGGGAGCGACGTCCTGGCGACCCGACACCGGCGACTCGCACCGGTGACTCGACATCGGGACGAGGTCGGTCCAGGCCGCCACCGGCGCCACCGGCGCCGAGATCCCCCGGCGCCACCGGCGCCGAGATCGCCCGGCGCCACCGGCGCCTAGATGTAGGTGTCCTCCCGCCGCACGACGTTGCCGTGGCCGTCGTCCACCGTGGTGCGATGACGGCGCCAGCCGCCTCCGGCGAAGGTCCCGGCCACGAGCGACACCACGAAGCCGACGGCGCCGACGATCATGAGGATCACACCCACCGTCTGGATGTTGAACCCGTGCTGGACGGTGCTCTCTGTGACAGCGAAGTCGAGGATCGCTCCCACCGCGAACACGATGATGCTCACCACTGCTCCACCAATCATGACGGCCCTCTCCTGTCGACCTGGTGGCGGACCTGGGTCCGCACACGCACAACACTTGCCCGACGGTGCCGCACGTGCGGTTGCCGTCGTGCTGGTGCCGTACCCGCCGGGCGGCGCCGCGAAACGCCGGGGCGTGCGCACCGACGGTGACGCCGGTCTCCCGGTGTCGGATCAGGCGCTCACCCCGGGGCGCCGCCCGGCCCACGGGGCGGCCGCCTCGAGTTGGGCCGCCAGGCGCAGGAGCACGTCCTCCCTCCCCAGGGGGGCCGCCAATTGCACGCCGATGGGCAGGCCCTCGTCGTTCCAGTGCAGCGGCAGCGAGATGGCGGGCTGACCAGTGACGTTGAAGGCGGGGGTGAAGGGGACGAGCGCCGCCGCCCGGAGCAATCCCTGCAGGGGATTGTCGGGCGGCGAGTCGAACTGGCCCAGCGGGGGCGGGGGCTCGGCGATGGTGGGCGTGAGCAGCACGTCGAAGCCCGAGGCGTGCCACGCCGCCACCCCCCGGGCCACGGTCTGGAGATGCTGGCGTGCCGCCAGGAAGGCCCCGGCGTCGGCGCCGCGGGCCACGTCGGCCAGGGCCCACGTGAGGGGCTCCACGTCCTCGGCCACGAGGGCGCGCCCCAGGCGGGCGGGCCAGTGGTGGTCGAGGTCGTAGGCGACCCCGGCCGACCACACCAGGACGAAGCTCGTCACGAACTGCGGATCGTCGAGAGCCTCCACGCGGGTGGCGTCGACGCGGTGCCCGAGCGAGGCCAGGAGCGAGGCGGCGGCGTCGGTGGCCGCCACGCAGTCGGGGTGGGTGACGGCCATGGCGCCGAAGGCGTCGGTCTGGACCCCGATGCGGAGCCGTCCCGGGTCGGCGCCGACCTCCTCCACGTAGGGACGCACCGGCGCCGGCGCCACGTAAGGGTCACCCGGCACGGCGCCGGCCACGGCGTCGAGGACGGCGGCGGTGTCGCGCACCGTACGGGTGACGGCCAGCTCGCACACCAGTCCCCCCATCACGTCGCCGTAGTCGGGTCCGAGCGACACGCGCCCCCGGGACGGCTTCAGCCCGACCAGCCCGCATTCGCTGGCCGGGATGCGGATGGAGCCACCGCCGTCGTTGGCGTGGGCCAGGGGAACCATCCCCGAGGCCACCGCCGCGGCGCTGCCCCCGCTCGACCCCCCGGTGGAGCGGGTGGTGTCCCAGGGGTTGCGCGACGGCCCGTAGGCGACGGGCTCGGTGGTGGGCAGGATCCCGAGCTCGGGGGCGTTGGTCCGCCCCACGACCACGAAGCCGGCGGCCCGGAAGCGGCGCCGGAGCTCCTGGTCGGTGGGGGCCACGTACCGGGCCCGGCGCAGGGCCGCCATGCCGTAGTGGATCTCCTCGCCGGCGCCGTCGCACAGGAGGTCCTTGAGGACGATGGGGACGCCGCGGAACGGACCGTCGGGGAGCTCGCCCGCCGCCTGGCGGCGGGCCTCGTCGAAGGACGGGCGGATGACGGCGTTGAGCTGGGGGTCGAGCTTCTCGATCCGGGTGATGGCGTCGTCGACGAGTTCGGCCGGTGACGCCGAACCAGCGCGGACGAGGGCGGCGAGACTGCAGGCATCGAGCCAGGGGTCGGGCATACCTTCGACGGTAGCCCTGGGCCCGCCCCTACGGAATCCGCCCGGCACGGCCGGCGCGCTCAGCGCAACGCCTGCACCGCCGCGGCCAGGACGTCCTCGTGGTACCAGTTGGCCCGGATGTGGCGGTCGACGACGGCCATCTGGTCGTGCGCCCACCACAGGCCGTAGAGCCCGAGGCTGCCCACGAGGGCCACGACGCGCAGCCCGGCGCGGTCGGGCGCCTTGACCCGGCGCA
>DATJOV010000378.1:0-7446 GCA_035506735.1 Acidimicrobiales bacterium
CGTCCACCTGGAGGCGCCGGTGCGGCGCATCGCCTGGGGCGGGTCCGAGGCCACGGTGGTGTCGGACGCCGGGGCGTGGAGGGCCCGGCGGGTGATCGTCTCGGTCCCGCCCCTCCTGGCCGGGCGCATCGCCTACGACCCCGCCCTCCCGGGATGGCGCGACCAGCTCACCCAGCGGACCCCCATGGGGTCGGTCATCAAGTGTCACGCCCTCTACGACGAGCCCTTCTGGCGGGCCGAGGGCCTGAGCGGGCAGGCCACGGGGGACGGGGAGGGCGCCCGGGTGGTGTTCGACAACTCGCCCCCCGACGGCTCCCCCGGCATCCTGCTCGGCTTCCTCGAGGGGGACGAGGCCCGCCGCCTGGGACGGGCCCCGGCCTCCGAGCGGCGCCGCGCCGTCCTGGACGCCTTCGTGCGCTACTTCGGCCCCCGGGCCGCCACCCCGGCGGACTACGTCGAGCTCGACTGGCAGGCCGAGGCCTGGACCGGGGGCTGCTACGGGACGCTCTTCGGGCCCAACGTGTGGACCCGCTACGGCCCCGCCCTGCGCCAGGCCGTGGGGCCGCTGCACTGGGCCGGCACGGAGACCGCCCCGGTGTGGACGGGCTACATGGACGGGGCCGTGGCGTCGGGCCGGCGGGCCGCGGCCGAGGTCGTGACCGCCCTTCGATGACCGGCCCCCCACCGGCCGGCCCCCGTCAGGCGGGCACCACGGGAGCCCCGCCGGCGGCGGCGGAGCGGTAGGCGGCGTCGACGAGGCGGTGGGCCACCACGGCGTCGGCGAACCCCGGCTGCGGAGCCCGGCCGGCCGTCACGGCCTCGAGGAAGTCCCGGTCGGCGGGGCAGTACATGCGCAGGACCAGCCCGAGGTCGTCGCGGGCCAGGGGGAGGGCGTCGACCCAGTCGGCCACGGGGCAGGGCCGGGTCTCGACCCCCTCGCCCGTCTGGACGTGCAGGGGGCCGACGTGGTCGTCCTCGAGCCAGACCACCCCCCGGCGGCAGAAGACCTCCACCCGCCGCGTCGAGCCCCGGCTCAGCACGTCGTGCCACACGCTCACCAGCTCGGCCGAGGCCCCCGAGGCGAAGCGCAGCGCCACCGTGGCCACGTCCTCCACCCCGGGGTGGCCGGCGAAGTTGGCGGTGCGGGCCGACAGGTCGACCACCTCGCCCAGGCACACCCGCAGGATGTCGAGGTCGTGGATGGAGTGCTCGATGAGGCACCCGCCCCCGGCCACCTCCACCCGGCCCCGCCAGGTGGAGCCGTAGATGCCCTGGACCGGGAAGTACTGGTCGTCGCGCAGCACCACGGTCATGGGCGGGCCCAGCTCGCCCGAGGCCAGGAGGCGGGCCAGGGACCCGAAGACCGGGGTGGAGCGCAGCACCAGCCCCACCTGCGCCGGCACCCCGGCCCGGGCCACGGTGGCCGCCAGGGCCTCGGCCCGGGCCAGGTCGGGGGCGAGCGGCTTCTCGCAGAAGACGGCCCGCCCCGCCGCCGCCAGCGTCCCCACCACCGGGACGTGGTCGGCGGTGGGGGTGCACACCCACACGGCGTCGCAGCGGCGGGCCACCTCGTCCACGCTCCCGACCGGCTCGGCCCCGAGGAAGGCGGCGAAGCCGGCGGCCCGTCCCTCGTCGACGTCGTGGACGGCCACGACGGCGGCGTCTGCGACGCCGGCCTCGATCATGGCCCGGAGCCCGAGGCCGTGGGCCCAGGCGATCACCCCCGTGCCCACGAACCCGATCGAGATCACGGGGGGCAAACTACGTTGCCGCCATGGACCGCCACGAGTTGCTGGCCGCCGGCGACGCCAACCTGGCCGCCACCATGCGCCTCCACGCCCGGACCGCCCCCGGTGCGACCATGGAGGAGGGGGACGGCCTGCTGCTGTTCTCGACCGCCCCCCGCTGGCCCAGCCCGTACCACAACGGGGCCATCCGCCTCGACCCCGACCTCGCCCCGGCCGAGGTGCTGGGCCGGGCCGAGGCCTTCTTCGCCGGCCGGGCCCCGGGGTACTGCGTGTGGATCGCCGCCCACGCCGACACCGACCTGGAGGAGGCGGCCCTGGCCGCCGGCCACCCCGCCATCTCGCCCGAAGGCACCCCCCGCCTGGCCCTGGACCATCCCCTGGCCCCGCCCGAGCCGCCCGACGGGGTGACCCTGGACGAGGTCACCGACGAGGCCGGGCGCCTCGAGTACCTCGAGGTCACGGTGCAGGCCTACGCCGACTCGTTCCTCCCCCCCGACGCGGCCGAGGCCCACCTGGGCGGGCTCGGGGCCGTGTGCGGCCCCGAGGTGCGCTCCGTGGTGGCCCACCTCGAGGGACGCCCGGTGGCGGCCGCCATGGTGGTCCTGAGCGGCCCGGTGGCCGGGATCCAGCTCGTGGGCACGGTGCCCGGGGCCCGGCGCCGGGGGCTGGGCGAGCTCTGCACCCGGTGGGCCGTGGAGCGCGGCTTCGCGGCGGGGGCCGAGGCCATCGTGCTCGAGGCCTCCGAGGACGGCGACCCCGTCTACCGGCGCATGGGGTTCACCGAGATCTCGCGCTACCGCTGGTGCTTCGGACCGCCCGCCCCGGGCGCCGGGGACGGCGGTCGGGGGCACCGGTAGGCTGCGGACGATGGCAGGGGACGGCGGCGAGGCCTTCGACTTCGACATGGCGGCGGCCACCCTGCAGGCCAACGCCTCGGACGTCCCCATGATGCTGCGGCTCCTCGTCAAGCAGCTCGGCGACGTGCTGGGCAAGCGCCTCACGGTGGAGAAGGCGGGGGGCTTCCTGCGCCGCTCCGACGACATCAAGGCGGTGGAGCTGGCCATGGGCGACGACGTCCTGCGGGCCGAGGTCGAGGGCAGCGCCGTGCGGTGCAGCATCGGCCACAGCTCGGGCGGGATCCGCATCCGCAGCGAGCAGGTGGGCATGGGCGAGTGGCTCAAGCGCCTGCTGCAGTCCCTGCAGGCCGAGGCCAGCCACAGCGAGACGGCCCGCCAGGCCCTCGAGAACATCGTCATCGGAGGCGCGTCGTGACCGAGCCCCAGGACCTTCCCAAGGACGCCGGCCGGCGCCTCGAGCAGCTCGAGCACGGCCTGTTCACCTCCGACCTCTCGGTGAACGAGTTCCTGCTCATCAAGGAGGTGGGGTTCCACCCCCTCGGCTTCGTGATGGGCTCGTCGATCTACCACACCGGCATCCAGATGCGGAAGTGGGGGCAGTCCCAGGAGCTGACCAAGCTCACCGAGGCCATGTACAACGCCCGGGAGCTGGCCATGACCCGCATGGAGGAGGAGGCGGACCAGCTCGGGGCCGACGGGGTGGTGGGGGTCCGCCTCGACGTGAACTACTACGAGTGGGGCAACGACGCGGCCGAGTTCATCGCCATGGGCACCGCCGTCAAGGCCGAGAACGGCGCCTCGTACCGCAACAAGCAGGGCAAGCCCTTCACCTCGGACCTCTCGGGGCAGGACTTCTGGACCATCATGCAGACCGGCCACGTCCCCCAGGGCCTGGTCATGGGCACCTGCGTGTACCACATCGCCCACCGCGGCCTCGTGCAGGCCATCGGGTCCACGGGCCAGAACGTGGAGCTGCCCAACTTCACCCAGGCCCTGTACGAGGCCCGGGAGCTGGCCATGACCCGGATGCAGGACGAGGCCAACGAGCTCGGTGCCACCGGGATCGTGGGCGTGCGCCTGGAGGAGAAGTCCCACCAGTGGGGATCCCACACCATCGAGTTCCTGGCCCTCGGGACGGCGGTGGTGAAGACCCAGGACGACGTGACCCTGCCCCGCCCCACCACCATCATCTCCCTCGACAACTGATGGGCCCCGTGCCACGGCGGGCCCGCTGATGGACGAGGACGTCCTCCCCGAGGCGGCCCAGCGGCGGCTGGGGTCGGGGGCGTGGTCGTCGGGGCTGTCCACGGCCGACTTCGCCGCCTGCGTGGCCATGGGCCTCGAACCCGTGGGCCTGGTGCAGGGCTTCTGCGTCATGCGCTGGGGCTGGTACGGGTCGGGCAACCCGTACATGAGCCCGTGGAGCCCCTACGCCTCGGCCGGGGGCCGGGGCTACAGCGAGGTCTTCCGCTGCCCCCACGGCTACGGCATGGGCATGACCGGGGGCGACCACCGCAGCTGGGGGCAGAACTACGAGCAGAGCTGGGTGGAGGACGCCTGGCACCAGGGCTTCGGCTCCGCCTACCGGCGCCTGGTGGAGGAGGCGGCCGAGGTGGGGGCCCACGGCGTCATCGGGGTGGTGGACACGGCCCGCCACCTCACCGACATGTCGGTGACCGAATTCCACATGGTGGGCACGGCCGTGGTGGTCGAGGGGGCCGAGCACCCCAAGGGCACCCCCCCGTGGACGACGTACCTGGCCGGCCAGCGCCTGGCCAAGCTGATCGAGGCCGGCTTCATGCCGGTGTCGCTGGCCGTGGCCATGAGCTCGGTGCGGGTATGGGCCTACTGCATGACCGACTACCTCATGGAGGGCCGCAACTTCACCTGGGGCGGCTACGGCGCCCAGGAGGTCGACCAGGTCATCCGGGCCCGCATGGCGGTGCGCCAGATCGCCCGCAAGCACGTGCGCGACCAGCTCGGGGGCGACTCCCTGCACGGGGCCCGCATGGACACCTACGGCTGGAGCCTGGCCGAGGGCGACGAGGTGGTGGAGTGCACCCTGCGCGGCACGAGGGTGCGCCGCTTCAAGGGCTTCGACCCCGTGGCGCCCCCCACGCCGACGGTGCGCCTGACGTGACCGACGACGCCGCCGGGGGTCCCGACGTCCGGGCCGAGCTGCGCCGCGCCGTGGCCGCCCCCGCCTCCCCCGGGGGCGGCAAGGGCGTGACCTCCGACCTCTCCATCGACGAGGCCCTCCTCCTCCACGCCATCGGGTGGGAGCCGGTGGACCTGGTGTGCGGGGTGTCGGTGGCCTCGGTCCCGGGCGGGGTGTGGAGCTGGGGGGCGGGGGAGATCGCCGTGGCCTCCGAGGCCCAGGGCATGGCCTTCGAGGGGGCGGTGCGGAGGATCTCGGAGGAGTGCGGCCGGGTCGGCGCCCACGGCGTGGTGGGCGTGCACGTGGAGGCCACCGTCCACCGCCACCACATCGACGTCGAGCTGGTGGGGACGGCGGTGCGGCCGGTGGGGGGTCCCAAGGCGGGCCACACCTTCGTGTCGGACCTCTCGGGGCGCGACTTCAGCCTCCTGCGCCAGGCGGGCTGGACCCCGGTCGGCCTGGCCCACGGGGCCAGCTTCGTCTACGCCCCCCGCCGCTCGGCCGGCACCTCCATCCGCCAGACCGGGGCCAACGTCGAGCTGACGAACTACACCCAGGCCATGTACGCCGCCCGGGAGGCGGCCATGGAGCGCATGCAGCAGACCGCCATCGTCATGCACGGGGCCGGCATCGTCGAGGTCAAGGTGACCGAGGGCCCCATGCCCTTCGCCGGTCACGCCATCGGGTTCTCGGCCTGGGGCACCACCGTGCGCCTCGACGGCGAGGGCCACCGCTACGTCCGGCCCCGCATGGTCCTCCCCCTCGACGACGCCGTGGTCACCTTCGAGGCCCAGTCCCTCCGGGGCTGAACCGCCCCGCCCCCGCCCCGCCCCCGCCCCGCCCCCGCCCCGTCGCCGCCCGGTCAGGGACGGGGCTGCCACATCCGGGGCCGGCCGTCACCGGTCCCCCCGGGCCCGCCCGCCACCGCGCCCCGGTGGAGGCGGACGAGGAGCCGGCGGGGGGCGTCGACGAGGAGGAGCAGGGCCAGGCCCAGCACGACCAGGGCCGTCCCCACCACCAGCAACCACCGCAGCTCCGACCCCACGCCCGTGAAGGCCAGCGAGCCCGAGGGCGCCGTGACCACCGTGGCCGGCGTCACGGCCGGGTCCGACGACGCGCTCTTGGTGACGGGGTCGGAGCTCGACGGCACGCGGGCCGGCGTGGAGGGGGCGCGGGTGGTGCCCGGGGCCGCCGTGGTCGTCGTGGCCTCCGTGCCCTGGACCGACGGGGCCGTCGTGGTGGTCGTGCCCCCCGCCCCCACGGGGTTCGTCGTGGTCGTCGTGGGCGGGACCGTCGTGGTGGTCGGGGTGGTGCCGGACGCGGCGGCCGTCGTGGTCGGGGTGGTGCTGGACGCGGCGGCCGTGACCACGACGGGAGCCTCGGGGCTGGAGGCCGGCGATGCCGTGACGATGCCGGTGGACTCGCTGTCGTCGGGGTAGGAGCGGCACGAGAGCGTCAGGGTGCTCCCCGACACGATCAGCGACATCGCCACGTTGGTGTCCTGGGAGATGGTGACGGAGCTGGCGGTGGCGGTGAAGGGCCCGACGGTGGCGGCCGGGACGGGGATGGTCATGGCCAGGCCCCCGGCGGGCACGGGATCGGGGATGGGGACGTCGAAGTCCAGGGTGCCAGTCGAGATCGAGGGCGGGGTGGCCCCGCCGGCGTCGAGGAGCGCCGACGCCGTGCCCTGGATGGCCACGTTGCCGAGCGCCGCCGCCGCCGTCACGATCTGCGCTGGCAGGGCCAGGGAGACCTGGTAGCCGGTGACGGAGAACTGCTGGCCCGGGGCGGGGTCGGCGGGCGACAGCGAGGCCGAGCTGACCACGTCGTTGAGGGCGACGTCGCCCACCGGCGTGCCGGGGCAGTACAGCTCGTAGGGACCGGACGTGCCCTGCGGCGGTGGGGGGGCGGGGGCCGTGGTGGCCAGGACGGGCTCGATGGGGGGCTGGTCGGGACCGAAGGGCACGATGCCCGAGGGCTCGGTGTCGTCGGGATAGGCGGTGCAGGTGGCCTGGGCCAGCGGGGCGGTGTCGGTGCCGGTGCCCATCAGGGTGAGCGAGACCTGGTCGCCCTGGGTGATGGTCACGGGGGAGGCGGTGGCGGTGAAGGTCCCGATGTCGAGGGGGGCGGCGGGCACGCTCAGGGTGAGCCCCTGGGCCGGCAGGGGGTCGGGGATGGTGGCGTCGAAGTCCATGGTCCCCGACGGCACCGAGGCCGGCGTGGCCCCTTCGGCGGCGAAGGTGGTCGTGGCGCTGCCGCTGATGGCGTCGTTGCCGAGGGAAGCGGCGGCGTCGGTGATGTCGCTCGGGAGGGTCACCTGGGACTGGTAGCCGGTGACGGTGAACTGCTGGCCCGGCGCGGGATGGGCGGGCGACAGGGTGGCCGACGAGGTCACGTCGTTGATGGCGATGTCGCCCACGGGGGTGTCGGGGCAGAACAGCTCGTAGGGGCCGGGGCCCGAGGGCGCGGGCGGCGGGATGCTGGCCGTGCCCTGGGCCACCAGGGGGTTGGCCGGCTCCACGTCGGGGGCGAGCGAGGCCAGGCCGGTGGGGTCGGTGTCGTCGGGATAGGGGTCGCAGAACATCCCGAAGCTGTCGCCGAACTCCGTGGCGTCGATGTCGACCCCGCCGATGGTGACCTGGATGGGACCGCCCGCCGCCACGAACTGCTCGTCGTCACCGGG
>DATJOV010000379.1:0-3964 GCA_035506735.1 Acidimicrobiales bacterium
CGTCCACCTCGACCAGCACCACGAGCTCCACCACCACGAGCTCCACCACCACGAGCACCAGCGAGCCCGTCACCACCACCACGAGCTCGACCCTCCCGGTCACCACCACCACCAGCACCACGGCCCCGCCCGTGACCACCACCACCGCACCCCACACCACCACCACCACGAGCCCGCCGCCGGCGAGCACGACGACGACCACGACGGTGCCGCCCCCGGCCCCGGCCACGACGTCCAGGGGCTACGACCTGGTGGGCCAGGACGGCGGCGTCTTCGTCTTCCCCGAGGGCCAGTTCGGGGGCTTCTACGGGTCGCTCCCGGGCCTCGGGGTCTCGGTCCACGACATCGTGGGCATGGTCCCGTCCTGGAACGACAAGGGCTACTTCCTGGTGGGCCAGGACGGCGGGGTCTTCGCCTTCGGCGACGCCCCCTTCCTGGGGTCGCTCCCCGGCCTCGGGGTCTCGGTCCACGACATCAGGGGCATCATCCCCACCGCCGGTGACGAGGGCTACTTCCTGGTGGGCCAGGACGGCGGGGTCTACGCCTTCGGCGACGCCCACTTCATGGGCTCGCTCCCGGGCCGGGGCGTCACCAACGCCGACATCGTGGGCATCGCCGACACCCCCTCGGGCAGCGGCTACTGGCTGCTCGGCGCCAACGGCATGGTGTACCCCTTCGGCGACGCCCAGTACATGGGGTGGGCCGCCCACACGAGCGCCCCCACCACCGCCATCGTCTCCACCGGCGACGGCGGCGGGTACTGGATCGTGGGCGCCGACGGCAGCGTCTACACCTTCGGGGACGCCCGCTACCTCTCGTCGCTCCCGGCCATGGGTGTGACGGTGTCCGATCCCATCGTGGGCCTGGTCCCCACCGAGAACAGCGAGGGGTACTGGCTGATCGGATCCGACGGCGGGGTCTTCGCCTTCGGCGACGCCACGTACCTGGGGTCGCTCCCCGCCGTCCACGTGAACATCTCCGACATCGCCGGGGCGGTGGCGACCACGTACTGAGCGTTCCCGTCCCCGGCGCACAGCACCGGTAGCGCAGTGCACGCCGGGAAGGTCGACGCGTGCGGGGGGCCCCCTGGGCGATACAAGCTGGGCCCCCCGCCGCGTCCTTCGCTCTCGAGATCGCATTCGGGCACCTCTGAGAGCGGCGACAGAATAACTCAGTGCGTGGCAGACCACCACTCAGAGAAGTTCACCCGCAGACTCATCCCCAAGTAATCCCGAGGATCGGGGTCGTTCTCCACAAGTTGTCCCGAACCCCGTCTCTCCATGAGCATTTTCCGCGGGATCGATCCCACCGATCGTGGGGAAATGGCGGCCCATGAGCCACGCTTCCACGACCAGCCACGATCGCCACAGGTGCCACAGGTCTGACCGCCGAGGGCGGGGAGGACCGCGTGCCGTGACCACGGCACCGCGGTGGCCGTCCCGGACCGACCCGTCGCCATGGCCGGATGCACGCAGCGGGCCCGGGCCCCGACGCGCCATGACCGACTCGCCCGGCGCCGTGGGCGGCGGCGGCACGCGGCCGAGTGTTGACGGACCCCGAGGTGGGCCGCTAAGGAGGACCGGGTGAATCCCATGGGAGGTTCGAGGATGCCGACGCGCACGACGAAGCCGGGACCGGGTCGCAGGCGGTCATTGCTCACGAGGGCGGGCCTGGGCGTGGCCCTGACCGCGGGGAGCCTGGCCGGCCTGGCCATGGCCACGACCTCGGCCGCGGCGGCGGCAGGCGACCCCACCTGGTACGTGGCCCCCTCCCCGACGGGCTCGGGGACGAGCGGGGGCAGCTGCGCCGCACCCGGGTTCAACACCATCGCCGGGGCCGTGGCCGCCGCCGCCAGCGGCGACACCGTCGACGTGTGCCCCGGCACCTACACCACCTCGGTCACCATCTCGGGCAAGGCCATCACCCTGAACGGCTCGGTGAGCACCACGGCGGCCACCATCGAGGCCACGGGCCTGCCCGAGGGCATCGTCGTCGAGGGCGCCGCCGCGGCCGGCTCGACCGTCGAGGGCTTCACCGTCACGGGGTCGGCGGGCGAGGGGATCCTGGTGGAGGGGACCACCGACGTGGCCGTCTCCGACAACACCGTGACCGGGAACGACACGGCGTGCGTCCCGGAGACCACCGAGAACGACTGCGGTGAGGGCATCCACCTCGAGGCCGTCACCGACTCCATCGTCAGCCGCAACACGAGCGAGGACAACAGCGGCGGCATCCTCCTCGACGACGGCGTCCCGGCCGGCAGCATCGGGGTCAGCGCCTTCGGCGGGGCCACCGCCTTCTCCGGCCCGACCTCGGGCAACGTGGTGGTGGGCAACATCGCCGTCAACAACGTGTGGGACTGCGGCATCACCCTCCCCTCCCACAACTCCCTGGCGGCCCCGGGCGGCGTCCCCGACCCGAGCGCCGGGGGCGTCTTCGACAACACCGTCGAGGGCAACGTCTCGGAGAACAACGGCATCGACGGGGGTGGTGGGTCCGGCGTCCTCGTGGCCGCCCCCTTCCCCGGCACGGCCGCCTACAGCAACACCATCGAGGACAACATCGTCCAGGGCAACGGCCAGGCCGGGATCACCATCCACAGCCACGCCCCGGCTCAGGACACCAACGGCAACCAGATCATCGACAACACGGTGGGCCAGAACGCCGTGGGCGAGAGCGTGGCCGGCACCGGGGTCTTCTCCACCGGCAGCCCCAGCGCCGGGGACTCCGACGCCGGCGACCCGGCCACCACGGGCATCCTGGTCTACAGCGCCGTCGACCACCTCACCGGCACCGTGATCCAGGGCAACGCCGTGAGCGGGAACTACTACGGCATCTGGACCTCCAACACCGACACCAGCGGGATCAGCGCCAACACCTTCTCGGGCGCCACGGTGGCCACCTACGCCGAGCCCGCCCCGGGCTCGGGCTACGTCCTGGCCGGCTCCGACGGGGGCATCTTCGCCCTGGGCAGCGCCCCCTTCTGGGGCTCGGCCCCGGCGGCGGCGGGCACGGTGGTGGGCCTGGCCGAGACCTCCGACGGGGGCGGCTACTGGGTGGCCTCGAGCACCGGGGCGGTGGCCAACTTCGGTGACGCCGCCCCCCTGGGCTCGCTGGCGGGGAAGAAGCTCGTCGCCCCCGTGGTGGGCATCGCCGGGACCCCCGACGGCCACGGCTACTGGCTGGTGGCCTCCGACGGCGGGGTCTTCGGCTTCGGCGACGCCGCCTTCCACGGATCCATGGGGGGCAAGAAGCTGGTGAAGCCCGTGGTGGGCATGGCCGGCACCCCCGACGGGGGCGGCTACTGGCTGGTGGCCTCCGACGGCGGGGTCTTCTCCTTCGGCGACGCCGCCTACCACGGGTCCATGGGCGGCAAGGCCCTGGTCAAGCCGGTGGTGGGCCTGGCCCCCACCGCCGACGGGGGCGGCTACTGGGAGGTGGCCTCCGACGGCGGGGTCTTCTCCTTCGGCGACGCCACCTACCGGGGATCGCTCGGGGGCAAGAAGCTCGACGCCCCCGTGGTGGGCATCGCCGCCCCGGCCTGACCCGGCCCGGCCGGACCGATCCGGACCGAGGGCGGGCCCGCACCGGCGGGCCCGCCCTCGTCGCGCCCGGACCCCGCTCAGCCCCCGTGCAGGGCGGCCAGGTGCCGGCGGTAGCCGGCGCCGAAGGCGGTGGGGGTCCCCCCGTAGGAGGAGATGACCGAGGGGAAGCCGGTGCAGCTCCCCACGTACCAGGCCCAGATGAGGTACGAGATCCCGTGGCGGTCGGCGAAGCGCAGGAAGGGGCGGTAGAGCTCGGACCCGCAGTCGTACTCCCCGAACTCCCCCACCACCACCGGCACCTGGGCCGCCAGGGGGGCCAGGGTGCCGCTCCAGCACGACGCCGGGGCGCAGGTGGAGTCGTCGGGGGCCGAGGGGGTGCCCCAGTAGATGTGGACGCTGGCGGCCAGCTGGTGGCGGGG
>DATJOV010000380.1:0-7636 GCA_035506735.1 Acidimicrobiales bacterium
CCAGGGGCAGGGCGATGGGGGTCTGGCTGGACCAGTCCTTGGTGAGCTCGATGCGGGCCCCGGTCACGGTGACGGTGAGGTCCTTCCCCGTGACGGCCGGGAAGTGCACAGGGATGGCCACGGTGGCGCCCTGGCGGGGACCGTCGGCCACGGCCGGCAGCGCCACGGACGAGGCCGGGGACCCCGCCGGGCAGCGACCGTCGGCGGCCGGGCGGTCGCAGGCCTGGACGCGCAGGGCGGTGGGCACGGAGTGGTAGCCGTCGGCCGCCACCACCAGGTCGAGGTGGTCCACCGTCGAGGACGTGGGCCGGTCCACCTGGAGCCAGGCCCCGTCGACGTTGGCGGCCCCCATGGCCGAGCTCCACATGGTGGCGGGGTCGCCGTCCAGGGCGGCCGAGGCGGCGCCCGCCGTGTCGCCGGGGAGCCGGCTCGAGGCGCTCACCACCACGGCCCCGGGGCCGCTCGTGGCCCGGCCCAGGGCGGCGTCGAGGGTGGCGTCGGCGGCGGTGGTGCTGAGGCGGGCCGTCCCGGTGAGGGTGAAGGTGCGGGTGGCGGGGAGGGTGAAGCTGCGCGCCAGGACGGGCTCGGTGTCGACCGAGGGCGCCACGGGCGCCTCCCGGTCCCGGGTCATGACCAGGAGGAGGCGGTGCGATGCGGCCGCCGGGCCCGCGGCAGAGAGGAGGTCGGTGGGCATGGACAGCACCGACTGGGCCCTGGCCCCCCCCACCCCCACCTCGGACAGGCCCACGGGGGAGTCCCACGACAGGGGGGCGCTGGAGCCGGTGCGGTTGGTCCGGGCCACGGAGATGCGCAGGGTGGTGAAGCTCTGGGTGGGGAAGGTGACGACCTGGCCCCGGCCCCGGCGCGAGGCCGGCCCCAGCGTCACGGTGCGGGACGACCCCCCGTCGAAGGTCAAGGTGGCCTTGGTGATCCACTGGGCCCGGGAGTAGTCACCGGGCGGGGGCTGGAGGACGGTGATCCGGTTGGTGGTGATCTGCTGGTCGAGGGTCACCTGCCACCACTTGCCGATGGGGTTGGACCCCTGGCGGGTCTCCCACGCGCTGGAGTCGATGCCGTCGATGGCGAGGTCGGGGGTGTAGCCGGGGTCGGCGCTCGGCGATCCCGCCACCGAGGCCACCCCGGTGAGCTTGGCCGTGCTCTGGGCCGAGGTGTCGGCCTTGGGGAAGATGTCCAGGGTCACGGCGGGCTGGGCCTCGTTCGGGCCCAGGGTGATGCCGGCGTTGTTGTTCTGGACGTTCCAGAGGAACGACTCCTTGCGGTCGGTGTCGGTCACCACCAGGGTGGCCCCGCCCCCCAGGGCGCTGCGCAGGGCCTGGGGGTGGCTGTCGAGGGTCCCGGCGTAGAGCACGGGCGAGGTGGTGTCGAGCAGGCCCAGGTCGGCCACGTCGTCGAGGCCCACGCCGTCGCCCGCCACCACCAGGGCCCCCCGGGTGGACTCGGCTCTGGCCACGGGCCGGGGGTCCTCGACGGGGAAGTCCTCGAGGGGTGCGGGCCACGTCACGTCGGGGGCGGCGGCCAGGGTGGTCTCGTCGATCATGGGGATCTGGGCCACGTTGGGCACGGGCGAGCCGAACCCGGTGGGGTGGCCCAGGCCCTTGGGCGTGGGCTGGAGGGCCGACCACAGCTGCTGGGGGGGCTGGCGGTCGTAGAGCTCGTACTGGATGTCGTTCTGCAGGAGCACGTCGCCCGCGCTCATGAGGCGGGCCAGGGGGGCGATGGCCTCGGGGTCGGTGACGCGGTTCTCCATGGGGGTGTCGAGGCCGTAGAGGAGGTCGTAGCTCGGGATGGAGCCGATGGGCAGCTGCTGGCCCGTGACGAAGGAGCGCGTCAGCACCCCGGGCCAGATGGGGTCGTTGGTGTTGCCGTAGCGGTAGGCGCCGAAGTTGTCGCTCGGGATGGCGAGCACCCGGGTGCCGGTGCGCTCGTGGTCGAGGGTCGTGGCGGCCTGGGTCACGTAGCGGGGGACCGGCGTGGGGAGGAGGTAGCGGTCGAGCACGCTGCCCCCGTCGAAGGCGGCGGGGTTGGCCGCCCCCACGAGCACCACGGCCATGCCGGCCACGACGACGCCCAGGGCGGGGCGGCTGCGGGCCACGGCGCTCACCCCGGCCCCGAGCAGCATGGCCAGGGCCAGGATGACCATGGGGGTGGCGCGGTCGCTCGAGCGCAGGGCCAGCCCGGCCGTGGTCTTGGTCATGAAGGACTTGATGAGGCCGCCCACGGCCGAGGGGGCGGCGTAGGGGTGGGACCCCACGGCCAGGATCATCCCCACCACCACCAGGGCCACCAGGAAGCCGCGCAGGCGCCACCGCACCACCACCGCCGCCCCCAGGGCGGCGATGGGCACGGCGAAGCTCACCACGATGAGCCACAGGTGCTGGGTGTAGTCGGCCGAGGTCGCGGCCCAGGGCCCGGCCACGTCGGCGCCGTAGTAGTACCAGTACCCGAGCCCCCGCAGGATCTCCGACGCCAGCGAGGTCTTGGCCACCTGCGACACCTTCTCGGTGACCCCGAGCACGTTGAGCCCGTACTTGGACTCGATGGCCAGCGCCCACGCCCACCACAGCGACACCCCGGCCGTGAGCAGGCCCGTGCGCCACAGCGTGGCCCAGGCCTGGCGCCAGGTGTGCTCCTTGGCCACGAACACGGCGTAGGCCATCCACAGCAGGGGGGCCACCACGGCGTAGGCGGGACCGCTGGCGTTGTTGCCGCTCACGGTGAGCCACACCAGGGCGAAGAGGGCGGGGTAGCGCCACCCCCCCTGGCGCACCCCGCGCACCACGAAGGCGATCATCCAGCCCAGCCCGGCCCAGGGCAGGATGAGCACGCCCATGCGCCCCACGTCCTGGAGCCAGTAGGGCGAGAGCATGTAGGCCGCCGCCGCCACGAAGCGGCCCGGGCCCCCGAGCCCCAAGGTGCGGCACAGGTAGACCACGCCGGCGGCGGCGGCGAAGAGCACCAGGCCGATCCACAGCCGCTGGCCCACCCACAGGGGGATGCCCAGGGCGTGCACGGCCCAGAACCACGGGCCGAGCGGCCACAGGAACCCGATCTGCTCGTGGGTCACGGTGCCGAGTCCCACGGTGGGGTCCCACATCACCGCCGACTGCTTGAGGAAGCGACCGGGGTCGAGGTAGAGGTAGCTCTTGGTGTCGGAGTCGGCCACGCCGGGCTGCGCCCACAGCTGGGGGGCGAAGGCCAGCACCGCCAGGAGCAGGTACTCGATGCCGGGGCGGCGCCACCACGGCGGCGGGGGGGAGTCCGGATCGGTGCGCGTCTGGGCCCGCGTCTGCGCCCTGCGCGCCGTCAGGCTCAAGCCGCCCCCCTCTCCCCGGCGCCGTCCGTGGTGTGCGGCAGGGTGGCTCGACACCCCGTCATGGCGCCCTGACCTGGCCTTCTACGCCTTCCCCGTCACGTTCGCGTGCCCGCCCCCGACGCCACCCCGGGCTCCACGGCCCGGGGCCCGGACGGGGTGCCGGCCCGGGCAACGATAGTGGGTGCGGGGTCCCCACGACGGGCAGGCGCCCTGGGCGACGGGCCCGACCACGGGTAACCTGGGAGCGGAGGGGGCTGGAGGCGAACCGTGCGTGGGGGCCGCGCGCCGAGGCCCGAGCCGCGAGACGAGCCATGTCCACAGAGCGTCACCGTCGCCCCGCCGTCGTGGCCGTCCTGGTGGCCCTCTCGGCGGTGGCCGCCTCGTGCTCGGCCCCCACATCCGCTGCGGCCCCGAAGACCGTGGGTACGGTGGGGGCCACCCTCGTGGCCCAGGGGGCCGACTACACCCTCAACGCCATCCTCCCCGACACCTCGGCCGGCGTCGTGGCCGCCTTGCTCACCGTGCACAACACGTCGTCGACCTCCGCCACCTACACCTCGCTCTCCTCGGTCACGGTGTTGAGCGACGACGACGGCCACACCTACACCCCCGAGACCACCGTGGGCTCCAACCTGTCGGAGTGCCAGGGCACGGGACTGCTCACCCCGGTGGCCCCGGGCCAGGCGGGGCAGGGGTGCGAGGTGTTCCAGGCGGCGGCCTCGCCCCCGCCCGTGGAGCTCGAGATCTTCGTGCACCCCACCCTGCGCTGGCGCCTGTCGAGCGCCCCGCTGCCCGGCACGGGATCGGGCCCGCCGCCCACCGCCGGTCCGGGCCGGACCACGACCGGCTCGGGCACCGGGACCGGCAGTGGCACCGGGACGGGGACGGGCACCGGGACCGGGACCGGCACCGGGACGGGCACGGGGACGGGCACCGGGACCGGGACCGGGACCGGCACGGGAACAGGCACCGGCACCGGCACGGGGACGGGGCCCGGACCCAGGGGCGGCCACCGGGGTCGCGGGGCGCGCCGGGGACGCGGCGCCCACAAGCGGACCCACAGGGCCAAGGGCAAGGCCAAGAAGAAGCCGAAGGTCCACAGGGTCCGCAAGAAGTCCGGCTGACCGGGCCACCGACGTCGACCCCATGATCCCGGCACCACGGCCATGACGGTCGCGGCCTGCGACCCCGGCCCGGCCTCCACCCCGGCCCGGGCCGAGCACCCCGGCGCGGGCGAGGGAGTGCGCCGGTGGGGGGCGTGGGTGGCGGTGGCGGCCGTGTGCGGCTGGGGGCTGTGGAGCTGGCGCTCCGAGCTCACCGCCGTGCCCTACCTCGACGACAGCTCGGTGCACGCCCAGATGGTGCGGGCCGCCGTGACCCGGTTCCAGGGCGGGCACCTCCCCCTCACCAGCTGGTGGCCCTACCTGGGCCTGGGGTCGCCCCAGTTCCTGCACTACCAGGCGCTGCCCTCCATGCTCACCGGCCTCCTCGGGCTCGGCATCGGGGGGGACGCCGCCTTCCGCCTCAGCCTGTACCTGCTCCTCTCCCTGTGGCCGGTGCCGGTGTACTGGTCGGCGCGCCTGTTCGGCCTGGGGCGGGGGGCGGCCGTGCTGTGCGCGGCGGCCTCGCCCTTCCTGGCCACGGCCGTGGGCGTGGGGTACGAGCCCAAGGCCTACGTGTGGATCGGCTACGGGGTGTGGGCCCAGCTGTGGGGGGCGTGGGCCCTCCCCCTGGCGTGGGCCTGGACGTGGCGGGCCGTGCAGCACCGCCGGGCCCTGCCCGGGGCCGTGGTCTTCGTGGCCCTCACCGTGTCGATGCACTTCGAGACGGGGTACCTGGCCCTCATCGCCGTCCCGTTCCTCGCCGCCCTGGCCCCCGGGCCGTGGCGGGGCCGGGCCGTGCGGGCCGTGGCCGTGTTCGCCGGGGCGCTCGTCGCCTCGGCCTGGGTCACGGTGCCGCTCGTGGTCCAGGGCAAGTGGGCCGCCACCAACGAGATCCTGCGCCACACCCCCCTCGAGAACGGCTACGGGGCCAAGCAGGTGCTGGCCTGGCTCCTCCAGGGCCAGCTCTTCGACGCCGGACGCCTCCCCGTGGTCCCCGTGCTGGGCGCGGTGGGGATCGTGGTCTGCGTGGTGCGCTGGCGGGGCGACGGTCCCGAACGGGGTGTGCTGGGCCTGTTCCTCATGAGCCTGGTGCTCTCCTTCGGCCGCACCACCTTCGGCTCGCTCTCGGTCCTCTTGCCCGGCAGCACCGACATCTTCATGCGGCGCTTCATGATGGGCATCGAGATGGCCGGCCTCTACCTGGCCGGCCTGGGCGGGGCGGCCCTGGCCGGCGTGGCCGGGCGGCTGGTCCGGGCGCTGCGCCCCGAGCTCGCCCGTCGCCTCGGCGCCGAGCCCCCGTGGCGCCTGGTCCCGGTGGCGGCGGCCGGGCTGCTCGGGTTCGGCGTCCTGGCCCCGGCCTGGCTCCAGATGGGCTCGTACGCCGCCGACAACGCCCAGGACATCTCCACCCAGCACGCCGCCGACGGCGTCCAGGGGGCCGAGGTCGACCGCCTCCTGGCCGTGGTGGAGGCCGGGGGCGGGGGGCGGGTCTACGCCGGGATGCCCTCGAACTGGGGGTCGAGCTTCACGGTGGGCTACGTGCCGGTGTTCAAGTACCTGGAGAGCAAGGACATCGAGGAGGTCGGCTACACCCTGCGCACGGCCTCGCTCATGACCGACCCGGAGTTCTACTTCGACGAGTCCAACCCGGGCGACTACGCCCTCTTCGGGGTGCACTGGATGATCCTCCCCGTGGGCCACGCCCCCCCCGTCCCGGCCCGCCTGGTGCGCACCGAGGGGCCCTACCGGCTCTACGCCCTCCCCAACCGGGGGTACGTGCGGGTGGTGGACACCATCGGGGTGCTGAGCGTGGACCGCACCGACGTGGGCGTGATGAGCGTCCCCTACCTCGAGTCGGACCTGGCCGGGGAGGGCCACTACCTGTCGGTGGCCTACGACGGCGCCGATCCGGCCCCCCTCTCGGCCCCCGACGCCACCCGCCTGCACGGCGCGGCGGGGGAGGTACGGGCCGAGGAGGACGACCTGCCCGACGGCCGGGTGCGGGCCACGGTGGTGGCCCACCGCCGGGCCGTGGTGGTGCTGAGCGCCTCCTACGACCCGGGCTGGACGGTCACCGTCGACGGCCGGGCCGCCCCCACCGTCATGGTGGCCCCGGCCCTCCCCGCCGTGGTGGTGGGACCGGGGCACCACACCGTGGTCTTCGCCTACCGGGGCTTCGGCGCCTACGACGCCCTCTTCGCCCTGGCCGTGGTGGGGATGGCGGCGGTGGTGGTCCTGGCCCGCCGGCGTCGCCCGGGCGAGGGGGACTGAGGTGGGGCCCGCCCCCGGCACCGGCACCGGCAGCGCCACCGCCCCGGACACCGACACCGACACCGACACCGACACCGGAGCGACGTCGGCGCCCGCCGCCGTCCCCCGGGCCGTGGTCGGGCGCCACCTGCCCGCCCTGGACGGGGTGCGGGCCGTGGCCGTGGCGGGCGTGATCGCCTACCACTTCGGCCTGGGGTGGGCCCGGGGCGGCTACCTCGGGGTGGACGTGTTCTTCGTCCTGTCCGGCTTCCTCATCACCGCCCTGCTGCTCGAGGAGTGGGCCGGCACGGGGCGCATCGCCCTGCCCGCCTTCTGGGGCCGCCGGGCCCGGCGCCTGCTCCCGGCCCTGTTCGTGGTGGTGGCCACGGTCATGGTGTGGGCCTTCGTCCTCGACCGCGCCAACCCCGCCACCATGAGCGGGCCCGCCACCACCGCCGCCCTGGCCAAGCTGCGCGGCGACGCCCTGGCCACCCTGTTCTACGTGGCCAACTGGCGGCCCGTCACCCTGGAGAACCTGTCGCCGTTGTCCCACACGTGGTCGCTGGCGGTGGAGGAGCAGTTCTACATCGTGTGGCCCCTGGTCGTGGTGGCCCTGCTGCGCCTGCGCCGGACCCGGTGGCGCCGCAGCGGGCTGGTGCTGTGCCTGGGCGGGGCCCTGGCCTCGGCCCTGGACCTGGCCCTGCGCTACACGCCCGCCGACGTGGTGCGCCTTTACAGCGAGACCGACACCCGGGCCTTCGAGCTCCTGGCCGGGGCGGCCCTGGCCATGGTGGCGGCGGCCCGCCCCCAGCCCGGGCCCCGGGCCCGGCGCCTCCTCCACGGCGCCGCCGTCCCGGCCGGCCTGGGCCTCCTGGCCATGGGGGCCACGGCCGGGATCCACGCCGCCTGGATGTACCGGGGGGGCTTCGTCCTGGCCGCCGCCCTGGCC
>DATJOV010000381.1:0-6528 GCA_035506735.1 Acidimicrobiales bacterium
GGGCACCCCCCCCACCCCGGTGGCGGCGGCCAGGGGGGGCGAGGCCAGGACGAGGCGGGGTCGGGCCACGGCCAGGCAGCGCCGGCGCTCGGGGGGCGAGAGGCGGTCGTTCACCCCGGCGGTGAGCGCCCCCACCTTGGCGGCGGCGGCGAAGGCCACGGCGTAGGCGGGGCCGGACGGGAGCACCAGGGCCACCACGTCGCCCCTCCGGACCCCCCGCCGGCGCAGGCCCCCGGCCACGGCCTCCGACGCCTCGTCCAGGGCGCGGTAGGAGAGGGCGGCGCCGTCGGGGGTGACGTACAGCGGGGTGTCGCCGTAGCGGGCCGCCGCCTCCCGCACCACCTGGGCCAGCACCGTCAGCCCCGTGCCAGGGGGGGGAGGCCGTAGAGCTCGGCCGCGTTGGCGCCCAGGATCCGGGCCTGGGTGGCGGCGGGGAGGGGGGCCATGGTGCGGCGCAGGGCGTCGACGGCGCCGGGGAAGGTGGCGTCGTGGTGGGGGTAGTCCGAGCCCCACACGATGCGCTCCTCGCCGATGACGGGGGCCAGCACGGGCAGGGTGGCCTCGTCGACCTCGTAGCTGATCCAGCACTGCCGGGCGAAGTACTGGCTGGGGGCGAGGCGCAGCTCGGGGGCGAACCCCCCGAAGGCCTCGGCCTGCTCGTCGAGGCGCTCGGTCCAGAACGGGGCCCACCCCCCGCCCGACTCCAGGAACACCACCCGCAGCCCGGGGTGGCGTTCCAGGACGCCGAAGGCGATGAGCTGGGCGCAGGCCAGCATGGCCTCGAAGGCGTGCGACACGGCGTGCAGCACCAGGGGGTGGAAGGGCCGGTCGGCCCCCAGGGTGGGCACGATGACCGAACTGCCCTCGTGCACCGCCACCACCGTGCCCGTCTCCTCCGCCGCCGCCCACAGCGGCTCGTAGGCGCCGTGGCTGAGGGAGCGCCCCCGGCACGGGTTGGGGCGCACGAAGGCGGCCACGAAGCCGAGCTCGGACCGGGCCCGGCGCAGCTCCGCCACGGCCGCCCCGGGGTCCTGCACGGGGAGCATGGCCGCCCCGAAGAGCCGTCCCGGCCCGGCGGCGCAGTAGGCGGCCAGCCAGTCGTTGTAGGCCCGGGCGATGGGGACGGCGGCGGCGGGGTCGTCGAGGGCCCAGAAGTACAGCCCCACCGACGGGAACAGCACGGCCTGGTCGATCCCCTCGGCGTCCATGTCGGCCAGGCGGGCGGCGGGGTCCGATCCCCCCGGCCAGGCCTCCTCCAGGGGGCGGAAGGCCCCGGCGTCGGAGAAGCGCGCCCCCGGGGTGGCCAGGGTGCCCAGGGGCACGGCCAGGATCTCGGTGCCGTCCACCACCACGTGCTCGTAGCCGTGGGCGTCGCGCTCGATGCGGGGCCGGTAGGGGTCGGGCACCGGCGCCCAGGCCGACCGGGGCTCGACCACGTGCCCGTCGGCGTCGACCACGCCCGCCGTCATGGCCGGGTCCGCTCCCCCCCGGCCCCCGTCCCCGCCGCCCCCGGGCGCCAGTCGTCGTCGGGGGGCAGGGGATGGCGGAACAGCCGGGCCGCGTTGCCGGCCGCCACCAGCCGCAGCTCGTCCTCGGGGAGGTGGCCCAGGTGGCGGGCCAGCACGGCCTGGGTGTCGGGCCAGGTGGAGTCGGCGTGGGGGTAGTCGCTCTCCACCATGATGTGGTCCACGCCGATGCGGTGGCGCAGCTCGATGACGCTGGGGTCGTCGATGGTGCAGAAGTAGAAGTTGCGCCGGAGCACTTCGCTCGGGCGCAGGTCGCTGGGCCAGGCCGTGCTCTCGGTGCCCGAGGCCGAGTGCTCGAGGACGTAGTCGGCCCGGTCCAGGAGCATGGGGACCCAGCCGATGCCCCCCTCCGACATGGCCACGGCCAGGCCGGGGAAGCGCAGGGGGACGCCCGACCACAGCCACTCTGCCGCCGCCAGGAGGGCGTTGACGGGGAAGAGGGTGGGGAAGAGCTCGAAGGGCGGGTCGGGCGAGGGGAGGGGGGCCCACCCCGACGCCCCGGTGTGGAGGCACACCACCGTGGCGGTCTCCTCGCAGGCGGCGAAGAAGGGGTCCCAGGCGCCGGAGAAGATCGAGGGCAGCCCCAGGCGGGCCGGGAACTCGGGGAAGCTCACCGCCTTGAAGCCCCGCCCGGCGTTGGCCCGCACCTCGGCCGCGGCCACGTCCACGTCGGCCAGCCACGGGAGCTGGAGGGCGATGATGCGCTCGGGATGGGTGCCCGCCCACACCTCGGCGTGCCAGTCGTTCCAGGCCCGCAGGCAGGCCAGGCCGAGCTCGGGGTCGGCCGATCGCGAGAACACCGACCCGCAGAACCCGGCCACGAGCGACGGGAAGCACAGCGAGGCCCAGACGCCGTTGATGTCCATGTCGGCGATGCGGGCCTCGATGTCGAAGCACCCCGGGCGCATCTCGTCGAAGCGGGCCGGGTCCATGCTCCACGTGTCGCGCCGGCGCCCGGCCACGGCGTTGAGGCCCACGTTGGGGTAGGTGCGGTCCTCGTACAGCCAGTGCTGCACGCCGTCCCCGCCCTCGACGATGCGCGGCGCCCGTCCCGCCAGGGCGCCCGGCATGCGGCCCTCGAAGAGGTCGGGGGGCTCGATGAGGTGGTCGTCCACCGAGATCACCGGCACCCGGATGGCGCGGGGGGCGGGATCGGGGAGCAGGACGTCGGTCACGGCAGCCTCGCTCCGGGGGACGTGGTGGTCATGGTCGTCGCAGGGCGGCGTGGCAGAAGGCCCACAGCTGCTCCGCCACGGCGCCGGGGGGGTCGTCGATCTGGTGGCACACGATGGCGTGGACGTGGGACACCACCACGTGGAACAGGATCCGGGCGTCGCGCCGGGCGTCGCCGGGGCGCGCCGCCCCGGCCGCCTGGGCCCCGGCCACGGCCTGCTCGAAGACGGCCACGAAGGGATCGAGCACGTGGCGCAGCTGGTCGGGACGGGACTCGGCCAGGCGCAGGTGCTCGCGCACCAGGGTGGCGGCGTAGGGCAGGCGCCCGTCGACCGAGAGGAAGCGGAACAGGCCCGTCACGGCCACCTGCAGGCGGGCCAGGGGCTCGGGCTCCACCGCCATCATGGCCTCGAGCGCCTCGGCGCCGCGCCGGGCGTCCTGGGCGAACATGGCCACCAGCAGCTCGTCCTTGCCGGCGAAGCAGCGGTAGAAGCTCTTGAGCGAGGTCCCGGCCCGGGCCACCACCTGGGCCACGGTGAACCCCGGCCCCCCGGCCTCCCACACGAGCTCGCGGGCCGCCTCCACCGCCCGGGCCGCCACGTCGTCGGCCACCACGACGTCACGCGCCCCGACCGCCATCGGGACGAGAAACTATCATCCGCCGGAGAACGGCATTCTCCGAGGAGGCGACGGTGGGCGAAGCGATCGGACTGGTGATCGACGGCGGTGTGGTGCCCGGTGCGGCCGGCACCTACGAGGTGACCAACCCGGTGCGGCCGGCCGAGGTGGTCCTGGAGGCCCCCTCGGCCTCGCCCGACCAGCTGGACGCGGCGGTGGCGGCGGCGGTCCGGGCCAAGGGGGCGTGGGGGGCGATGGACCCGGCCGAACGGGCCGAGCTCGTGGCCAAGGCGGCGGCGGCGGCCGGCGCCGCCGTCGAGGCCCACGACCTGGCCGCCCTGCTCACCCGGGAGCACGGCAAGGTGCTGTGGGAGGCCCAGTTCGACGCCGGCACCATCGGGGGCATGGCCGGGGCCTTCGCCCCCCTGGCCACCGAGGCCCTGGCCGAGCGGACCATGGGCGGGGGGCGGCGCCGGACCCGGGTGGTGCACCAGCCCTTCGGGGTGGTGGCCGCCCTGCTCCCCTTCAACTGGCCCGTGTCGGTGCTGGGCAACAAGATCCTGCCCGCCCTCCTCACCGGCAACACCGTGGTGGTGAAGACCCCGCCCACGTGCCCGGGTGCGGTGCTGGCGGCGGCGGCCGCCATGGCCGACGCCCTGCCCCCCGGCGTGGTCAACGCCGTGAACGGCCCCGGCCCCGAGCTGGGCGAGATGCTCGTCACCCATCCCGGGGTGGACATGGTGTCGTTCACGGGCGGGGTGCCGACCGGCCGGGCCGTGATGGCGGCCGCCTCGGGGGCGGTGCGGCCCGTGGTGCTGGAGCTGGGGGGCAACGACCCCGCCGTGGTGGCCCCCGACGTGGAGATCGACGACGCCCTGGCGGACCGGATCGCCGGCGCCGCCTTCATCACCTCGGGCCAGGTGTGCATGGCGGTGAAGCGCCTCTACGTCCCCGAGGAGAAGGTGGGGGCCATGGTGGAGGCCCTGGTGGCCCGGGTGGGCCGGGAAGTGGTGGGCGACGGCCTGGCCCCCGAGGTGACCATGGGCCCGGTGCACCGCCCCGCCGCCCGGGCCCGGGTGGAGTCCATGCTGGAGGAGGCCGCGGCGCGCGGCGCCACCGTGCACCGTCCCGCCACGGTGCGCCCCGAGGACGCCGCCGCCGGGGGGTACCTGGTGTCGCCGGCGGTGGTGGAGGGCGCCCCCGACGACGCCCAGATCGTGTGCGAGGAGCAGTTCGCCCCGGCCTTGCCCGTCCTGGGCTACCGCAGCGTGGACGAGGCCATCACCCGGGCCAACGACTCCCCCTACGGCCTGTGCGCCTCGATCTGGACCGGGGACGCCGGGCTGGCGGCCGACGCCACGGCCCGCTTCGAGGCGGGCACGGTCTTCGTCAACAACCACGGCACGGCCGCCATGGACCACCGGGCCCCGTTCGGGGGGTGGAAGCAGTCCGGCTACGGCCTCGAGCTCGGGCCCGAGGGGATGCTGGCCTTCACCCGGCCCAAGACCGTCCTCGAGTTCCCGGCCGGGGGCTGAGTCCCGTGCTCGACCTCGTGATCCGGGGCGGCACCGTGGTGGACGGCACCGGTGCCCCGGCCCGGCGCGCCGACGTGGGCGTGCGGGACGGGCGGGTGGTGGCCGTGGGGGCGGTGGAGGAGGCGGCGGAGCGTGTCCTCGACGCCACCGGCCTCATGGTGACCCCGGGGTTCGTGGACATCCACACCCACTACGACGCCCAGCTGTCGTGGGACCCGAGCGCCAGCCCGTCCCCCCTGCACGGGGTGACCACGGTCATCGGCGGGAACTGCGGCTTCTCGCTGGCGCCGGCCGGCCCCGACCACGCCGGCTACCTGGCCCGCATGATGGCCCGGGTCGAGGGCATGCCCCTCGGCGCCCTGGAGCACCTCGACTGGGGCTGGACCTCCTTCGGCCAGTGGCTGGGCCGCTTCGACGGCGCCGTGGCCGTGAACGCCGGCTTCCTGGTGGGCCACTCCACCCTGCGGCGCGCCGTCATGGGCGACGACGCCGTGGGCGCGGCGGCCGGCCCCGACGCCGTGGCCGCCATGGTGGAGGCCCTGGGCCGGGCCCTGGGGCAGGGGGCCCTGGGCTTCTCCACCTCCCAGGCCCCCACCCACAACGACGGCGAGGGGATGCCGGTGCCGTCGCGTGCCGCCACCCGGGGCGAGCTCGAGGCGCTGTGCGGGGAGCTGCGCCACCACGAGGGCACCACCCTCGAGCTCATCCTCCCCGGGTGCCTGAACGGGTTCAGCGACGAGGAGGTGGAGCTGATGGCCACCCTGTCGCTCCTGGCCGACCGCCCCGCCAACTGGAACGTCCTCGGGGTGTCGGCCATGAACCCGGGGGGCCTCGAGCACCAGCTGGCCGCCTCGACGACGGCCGCCGACCGGGGGGCCACGGTGGTGGCCCTCACCCTCCCCCACACCATGAAGATCCGCCTCTCCTTCGAGCACGGCGCCATCATCGACGCCCTCCCGGGCTGGCGCGAGCTGTTCGGCCTGCCCGTGCCCGAGCGCAAGAAGCGCCTGGCCGACCCCGAGGTCCGCCGCCGCCTGCACGCCGGGGCCACGTCGAAGGAGGCGGGGATCATCGGGGCCCTGGCCCGGTGGGAGCACCTCGTCGTCGACGAGACCTTCAACCCCGCCAACGCCGCCTACGAGGGCTTGACCGTGGGGCAGGTGTGCGAGCAGACGGGCCAGGACCCCTTCGACGCCATGCTCGACGTGGTCCTGGCCGACGACCTGCGCACCGGGCTGCGCCCCCCCATCCCCGAGTCCGAGGCCGACTGGGAGCTGCGGGCCCGGGTGTGGCAGGACCCCCGCACCGTGGTGGGGGGCTCGGACGCCGGGGCCCACCTCGACGTGATGTGCGGGGCCATCTACTCCACCTCCATGCTCGGGGACGGGGTGCGGGCCCGGCACCTCCTGTCGTGGGAGGAGGCGGTGCGCCAGCTCACCGACGTCCCGGCCCGCCTGTACGGGCTGCGCCACCGGGGCCGGCTGGCCGAGGGCTACTGGGCCGACGCCGTGGTCTTCGATCCGGAGCGCATCGGCCACGGCCCCGAGCGCACCCGCGACGACCTGCCCGGGGGGGCGAGCCGGCTCTACGCCGAGGCCGAGGGCGTCGAGCACGTGCTGGTGAACGGCCGCCCCATCGTGCGGGCCGGGTCCTTCACCGGGGACCTCCCCGGCGCC
>DATJOV010000382.1:0-5178 GCA_035506735.1 Acidimicrobiales bacterium
CGCTCGTGACCTTGGTGGTCTTGAACTTGTACCCGCCGGTGTCCTTGGTGATGTCCACGAACTTGCCCTTGACGCTCTTGTAAGCAGCCTTGAGGTCCGGGTTGATGTAGTTGTGGAAGGCGGTGACCGAGAGCTCGGCGAGCTGCGTGTCGGCCGAGGATGCCGGCTCGGTCGGGTACACCCAGAGGCCCAGGAGCACGTCGGGGTAGGTCAGGCCGATGATGCGCACCTTCGGCCCGGCGGCGGTCCGCAGATCCTTCGCCAGCGTCTCCACGTTGGTCTTGATGGCGGCGATCCCGGCGACCACGCAGGGGATGGCGCTCGTCTGGCCGTTCACCGGATTGGCCACGGAGGCGTTGATGCACGGCGTGACGTCGTTGCCGCCGATCGAGATCGTGATCAGCCCGATCTGGCCGGGGTGGGCCTTGATGAATGCCTCGGCCGCCGTCACCTGGGTGTCACCGGCGGGGATCGTTCCGGCGTCGGTGGCCGCCGGGGGGCCGTAGCTGTCCGGGGCTCCGCACGTGCCGGTGAAGTCGAGGATGGAGGTGGTCGTGGCCCCGCCGCACCCGTAGTTCACGAGCTGCATACCCAGGTGCGACGCCACATAGCCCGTGTAGCCGGACGTGGCGGCGCCGTCGGGCAACGGGACGGGCTGGTACCCCACGGAGTAGGAGTCGCCCAGCGACAGGTAGTACTGCGTCGAGGCGGCATGACTGGTCCCCGCCGTGGTGGCCACCACCAGGAGGCCCAGGCATCCCCCGGCCAGGCCGACGCGCAGGAGTGTGGAACGAAGACTGCTGAGCATGAGTACCCCCCTCAGGGCTCCGTGTGCGACGACCTTCCTAGCCCTCGCTACCGTTCGGTCGCCTCACCAATAGTGACGAGATCCTGGGGCACGCAGCGTCGGTGCCCGTCACACCGGGCGCGTACCACCTGGTCGACGCCCCGAGCGCACCCGGGGCCCCTCGGGGCCGCCGGCCCGTCGCCGGCCGCTCAGGACGGGGTGGGCTGGAGCGGGCTCCCCGACTGGGCCGGCGCCACCTGGGGATCGGGCACGCCCAGCGGGGGGTTGGGGTAGGCCGGGTTGGCCTCGAGGATCTGGAGCGACTCGCACTCGGTGCCCACCGGGAAGCCGCTGGTCGACTCCGAGGTCATCGACGCCTGGGTCTTCACCGTGGCCGGAAGGCTCGTGACCGGCGTGGTCAGGTTGGGCAGGGCCGAGGTGAGATCGCCCACCGTCCCGTTGCGCCAGGTGGAGAGGTTGGGCACCTTGACGCCGAAGCGCTCGGCCAGGAACTTGAGCTGGGAGGTGTGGTCGAAGGTGTCGGAGCACACCCAGCCACCGGCGCTGAAGGGCGAGACCACGGTCATGGGCACCCGGAAGCCGAGGCCGATGGGGCCGGCCGGGCTGAGGGGGTCCTTGGTGACGTACTCGCCCGCCGTCCCGGGCGGGGCGGTGGGTGGGGCCACGTGGTCGAAGAAGCCGTCGTTCTCGTCGTACATGACGAACAGGACGGTCTTGGCCCACACCCTGGGGTTGCTGACCAGGGTGGCCAAGATCTGGGCCGTGTACCACTCACCCAGGGCCGGAGGGGCCGGGGGGTGCTCGTCGTAGCCGTCGGGGGGGATGATCCACGACACCGAGGGCAGCTTGTCGTGCTTCACGTCCTTGGCGAAGTGGTTGACGCCCGGGGAGCTGAAAGCGTCGGCCGTGACCGTGGGCCCGTAGGACTTGAAGGCCAGCTTGTTGAGGTGCTTGTTCGTCTTGTACTGCTCGAAGTACATGAGGACGTTCTTGCACAGCAACATCGAGTTCGGGTGCGGGGGCAGGTAGGACGTGCCGTGGGGGTTGTAGACCTTCCACGAGACGTCGTGCTCTGTCAGCACCTCGGGCATGGTGGTCCACGAGCACGTGAACTCGTGCGAGTTGTCGCTGTTGGTGACCAGGACGGGCCCCCCGTGCGCCCCGGTCGGGTCGAGGGTGCCCGTCATCTGCATGAGGCGGTTGGGGTGGGTGGGCCCGAGGACCGAGCAGTGGTAGTGGTCGCACAGGGTGAAGGCGCGGGCCAGGGCGTAGTAGAAGGGGATGTCGGTGGACTCGTAGTAGCCCATGGTGAGCGGGCCGTAGCTCTCCTTCTCGTAGGCGCCCGAGGTGTGGGTGGACACGAAGCTGTCCATGGCCCCGTTGTTCCAGCAGGCGTGCTGGGCCTGCCAGGTGTGGGACAGGTCGTAGGTGCACTCGGCCTGCTCGCTGTTGATGTCGAGGTGGAACGGCCACAGCGTGGTGTCGGCGCCCCCGGGCCAGTTCTGGGCCCACACGCTCGAGGTGGGGTCGAAGTTGTTGAAGCCGTCGACGCCCGGCATGGTCCCGAAGTAGTGGTCGAAGGACCGGTTCTCGTGCATGAGGAAGATGACGTGCTCCACCGCCCCGAGGTCCGAGCCGGCCGCATGGACCGACGCCGCCCGGCGCACCAGCGCGTCGCCGTGGGCCCGCAGCAGCTTGGACTTGGCCACCGCCGCCGTGGAGAGGGCGCCGAGGCCCCCGGCCAGCATCTGTCTGCGGTTGTAGAGCGGTTGCGTCATCGCCGCATCGTGGCACGTCTCGACGCGCGTTACCACGGTTTCTCCCGTGCCCGCCGTCACGACGCGTCGAGCCGGCGTGACCTGTCGTCAATTCAGAGGAATTGTGACGGCGGGCACATGCGCGAGCCGTCCCTGTGCGTCGTCCCCGCCACGGATCGGGGTCGCACGGCTGTGCCGACCCGGGGGCGCCGACCGGCGGGCCGCCCCCGTCCCAAGAATTGGGGAGATCAGGACGCCCCCGACACCGTGGCCCGGGAGACGATGCGGCACGGCACCGGGGCGTTCTCGGTCACGTGATAGCTGGCGCAGACACGGTGGTAGCCGTCGGCCACCCACAGGGGGACGCCCCGCACCAGGAGGACGGGGGAGAGCGGGGTCGAGGCCCGCACCTTGGCCAGGTCCTTGGCCACCTCGTGGTCCTCGGCCGGGAGGAGGGCCAGCCCGCTGGCCCGCAGGATGTCCTTGGCCAGGAAGTGCTCGAGCTCGGCGCTGCGTTCGAGGGCGCGGGCCACCCGCTTGGCCTGGGCCGGCTCGAGCAGGAGGGAGAGGTAGGACCGGGCCGCCCGGAAGTCGTGCTCGTCGGGGGTGTCCTTCCACAGCTCACCGCCCGGGCCCGGGGCGGGTGTGGCCGGGGTCACGGCCGCACCAGCACCTTGCCGGCGTCGGCATCGCGCTCGAGGCGGCCGAAGCGCTCGGGCAGCGCCTCGAGGCCCACCGTCTCGGTCACCATGGGCAGGACCTCCAGGCGGTGGGCATCGAGGGCGGTCACGGTCTCGGTGAAGTCGTCCCGGCCGTAGTACACCGAGAAGCGCAGATCGAGCTCCTTCCCGATGGCCCACAGGGGGAAGATGCGGTCGTAGTCGGGGCAGATGCCCACCACGACCACCCTGGCGTCCACGGCGGCCAGCTCGATGGCCTCCTCGAGAAGGCCGGGGCGCCCGCTGCACTCCACCACCACGGTCGGGGGGCCTCCCACGGCCTCGGCCAGGGCGGCCGCCACGTCCCCCCCGGAGGGGTCGAGGGCGGCCGTGGCCCCCAGGCGCCGGGCCAGGTCCCGGCGCAGGGCCGAGGGCTCGCTCACGGCGATGGTGGCGATCCCGAGAGCGCGGGCCCAGGCCACGGTGGCGAGACCGATGGGGCCGGCACCGAGCACCGCCACCCTGTCGGCGGGCCCCACGTCGCCCCGGCGCAGGGCGTGGCGGACGATGGCCAGGGGTTCGACCAGGGGCTGCTCGTCGGCGGCCACGGCGGCGGGCAGGGTGAACAGCTCGTCGGCCTGGGCCGCCACCAGCTCGGCGAAGCCGCCCGGGCGCTGCATCCCGAGGAGCTGGAACGTGGCGCAGTGGTCGGCTCGCCCCGACCGGCACGACGCGCAGGTGCCGCACCCGGCGAAGGGGCGCACGGCGACCGGCGTGCCCACCCGCCACATCCCGGCGTCGACCCCGGGGCCGAGCTCGGCCACCTCCCCGGCGATCTCGTGACCCAGCACCGTGCCCGGTGCGGCCAGCTGGCTGGCCAGGTGGAGGTCGGAGCCGCAGATGCCGCACCCGGTCACCCGGACCAGGACCTCGCCCTCGGCCGGGACCGGGGTGTCGAGCTCGACCAGCTCGAGGCGGGGGCGGTCCTCAGCCAGGACGGCGGCCCGCACCCCTCACGCCCCGATGACGACCACGGGGGGGTCGGTGATCCCGAACTGCTGGGCGCAACACTCCCGGTAGAAGGGCAGGATGCCGTGGGCGTCGATGACGAGCTCCACGTTGCCCTCGGCGTCGAGGTTGAGGTTGGCCCCGTGGATGGCGAACCACACGTCGGTGACCCCGTCGTTGGAGGCGGGCACGTGGAGCGTGTGGACCGACCCGGCCGGCTCGTACAGGTAGGAGCCGGCGTGGTTCACCACGTCGGCGTACTCCTTGTAGAACCACGAACCACGCTGGGTGAAGGCGAAGACGTGGCCCGTGTGCTTGTGGGTGGGGATGGTGGTGTCGGGGGGGAAGTGGTTGCGGACGATCCACACCCCGTTGGCCAGGTCGACCTGGAGGAGCTGGAGCGTTCCCGCCCCGATGTCGACGAAGGGGAGCTCGTCCTCGCCCCGGTGGAGGGCCGTGGGCGGCAGTCCGGTCATGGTCATCGCTGCACCTCCTGGGCGGGCCGTGGGGCGACCCCGGCGCCATCACGTTAGCGAGCCGGGTGGCCCGGGGCGGAGGTGGAGACGGCGCCCTGGCCCCGGCCACCTTCGAGAATCACAGCAACGTCACAGCGCCCGATCACCGTGCGCCAAGGCTCGTGGTCCAGAGTGGCCACCGATAAACCCAACCCCGCGAAACGACCGTGGTCGCCGGTCCCGCCCGGACGGCCACGGTCGTTTCGCTGTTCGACGCCGGACCTGGCCCGCCCGACCCCGGTCCGAGGGTCGGATGGCGCGGCGACCTCGAGCCCGCCACCCCGGCCGGGCCCTCCCGGGTCCGCCCCGCCGGGCCGCCGCCCACCGTGGCGGGTGCGCCCCGGGCCGGCACCGGGGCCAGCCCCGACCCTCAGCCGGTGGCCGCCACGGCCCTCGGCCTCACCCCACCGTCACGTCGAGGAAGCGGGGGG
>DATJOV010000383.1:0-4925 GCA_035506735.1 Acidimicrobiales bacterium
ATCGTCCTGTTGGTGGTGATCGTGTTCATGGACCAGGGCCAGCGCCGCATCCCGGTCACCTTCGCCAAGCGGGTGGTGGGCCGGCGCCAGTACGGGGGCTCGTCGACCTACATCCCCCTCAAGGTCAACCAGTCCGGGGTCATCCCCATCATCTTCGCCAACTCGCTGCTGTACATCCCGGTCCTGCTGGCCAACATCATCCCCTGGACCGGGTTCCGGACCTTCGTCAACAACCACATCACCCCCACCAGCCTCCTCTACGTGCTCTCCTACGGGCTCCTCATCTTCGTCTTCACCTTCTTCTACGTCTACGTCGCCTTCGACCCCCACCAGCAGGCCGACATCATCCGCAAGCAGGGGGGCTACATCCCGGGCATCCGGCCCGGCCCGTCCACCGAGAAGTACCTGTCGCGCATCCTCAACCGCATCACCGTGCCGGGCGGCCTGTACCTGGCCGTCGTCGCCACGCTGCCGTCCCTGCTCATGACCCTGTGGAACATCCAGGGCGTGCCCTTCTACGGGACCACGCTGCTGATCGCCGTGGGGGTGTCGCTCGAGACCATGCGGCAGATCGACAGCCAGCTCATGATGCGGAACTACGAGGGTTTCCTGAAGTAGACGACGGTGGTACCCGGCGTCAGGCTCGTGGTCCTCGGCAAGCAGGGGGCGGGCAAGGGAACCCAGTGCGTGCGCCTGTCGCACCACTACGTAGTCCCGCACATCTCCACGGGGGACATGCTGCGCGCCGCCGTGAAGACCGGCTCGGATCTCGGGGTGAAGGTCAAGGAGGCCATGGACCGGGGCGAGCTCCTGGGCGACGACATCATCATGGAGATGGTGACCGACCGCCTGGCCGAGCCCGACGCCCGGGCCCGGGGCTTCATCCTCGACGGCTGCCCCCGCACGACCCACCAGGCCGAGGAGCTGGCCGCCCTCCTCCTCCCCGATGCCCTGGACCTGGTGGTCGACATGGAGGTTCCCACCGTCCAGGTGCTGCGACGCCTGGCCGGACGCCGGGTGTGCACCGACTGCGGGGCCAACTACTCGGTGTCCTCGCCGCCCAAGGTCAACTGGACCTGCGATGTCTGCGGGGGCGAGGTCATCCAGCGCGAGGACGACACCGAGGCCGCCATCCGCACCCGGCTGGAGCTCTACGAGCGCCAGACCGCCCCGCTCATCGACTGGTACGCCTCGCGGGGCCAGCTGGCCGAGGTGAACGGGGTGGGGTCGCCCGACGCCGTGCTGCGCCGCATCATCCGGGCCGTGGAGGACCGCCGGGGCCGGGGCCGGCGGGGGGGAGGGGCCGGGTGAGGCGCTCCCCCGAGGAGATCGCCAAGATGCGGCGGGCCGGGAAGGTGGTGGCCGAGATGCACGCCGCCACCCGGGCCGCGGCCCGGCCCGGGGTGACCACGGCCGAGCTCGACGCCGTGGCCCGGGACGTGCTGGACCGGCGCGGGGCCACGTCCAACTTCCTGCACTACCGGGGCTTCCCCGCCGTCATCTGCACCTCCCCCAACGACATGATCGTCCACGGCATCCCCGGGCCCTACGTCCTGGCCGACGGCGACCTCCTCTCCGTCGACTGCGGGGCCATCGTCGAGGGCTACCACGGCGACGCCGCCTTCACCATGGCCGTGGGGGACGTGACCCCCGAGGCGGCCCGGCTCATCGAGGTCACCGAGCGCAGCCTGTGGGCCGGGATCGAGCAGCTGCGCCCCGGCAACCGCCTCAACGAGGTGGGCCGGGCCGTCCAGGCGGTGGCCGAGGGGGCCGGGTTCTCGGTGGTGCGGGAGTACGTGGGCCACGCCATCGGCACCGCCATGCACGAGGAGCCCCAGGTCCCCAACTACTGGCCCGGCCAGGGCGGCCCCCTGCTCAAGGAGGGCATGGTCTTCGCCGTGGAGCCCATGGTCAATGCCGGGGGGCCGGCCACCGAGCTCCTCGAGGACGGCTGGAGCGTGGTCACCGCCGACGGCCGGCTGTCGGCCCACTTCGAGCACACCATCGCCGTGACGGCCGACGGTCCCGAGGTCCTCACCCTGCCCTGACGGGGTCCCCGACCCCCGGCCACGTCCCGTGGCCGGCCGGCGACCGAGCGGGGGGCCTGGCCGGCCGGATCCCCCGGAGACGCCCCGTGGCCAGGGCGGCGGCGAGGCGCTATCCTGGTAGGTCGGCTCGCCGGGCCGGCTCGAGGTTCGCCCCTCGGGCCCAGGCGCGGCACCAGGCCGAATGCACCGCCGTCTCCCCCCGGACCCGGCCTGCCGGACACCCCGGCCAACCGTGTCCGCCGAGCGCGGCGTGCCAGAGGACGACGAGGAGGAGTCACCTGCCCAAGCCCAAGGAGGACGCGATCGTGCTCGAGGGGACGGTCATCGAGCCGCTCCCCAACGCCATGTTCAGGGTCGAGCTCGAGAACGGCCACAAGGTGCTGGCCCACAGCTCGGGGAAGATGCGCATGCACCGCATCCGCATCCTCCCCGGGGACCGGGTGCAGGTGGAGATCACGCCCTACGACCTGAGCCGGGGGCGGATCACCTACCGGTACAAGTGAGGGACGGGCCGGCGGCCGGGCGGGACGCCGGGACCGGGACGAGGTAGAAGGCGACGACGACGATGAAGGTTCGACCCAGTGTCAAAGCGATCTGTGAGAAGTGCAAGGTCATCCGCCGGCACGGCCGGGTCATGGTGATCTGCGACAACCCCCGCCACAAGCAGCGCCAGGGCTGAGCGGGCCCGGGCACAGGACGAAGGAGTTCCGAGACAGGTGGCACGTATCTCCGGAGTGGACATCCCCCGCGAGAAGCGGCTCGAGGTGTCCCTCACCTACATCTTCGGCATCGGCCGGACCCGGGCGCAGCAGACCATCGCCGGCACGGACCTGAACCCCGACACCCGGGTCCGGGACCTCACCGACGAGGAGGTCACCCGGCTGCGCTCCTACATCGACGCCAACTTCAAGGTCGAGGGCGACCTCCGCCGGGACATCGCCCAGGACATCAAGCGCAAGATGGAGATCGGCTGCTACGAGGGGGTGCGGCACCGCAAGGGCCTCCCCGTCCACGGCCAGCGCACCCACACCAACGCCCGGACCCGCAAGGGTCCCAAGAAGACCGTGGCCGGCAAGAAGAAGGTACGGAAGCACTGATGCCCAAGGCAGCCAAGTCCACCTCGAAGACCGCCGGCGCCCGCCGGCCCCGCAAGCGGGAGCGCAAGAACGTCGCCTACGGCGTGGCTCACATCAAGAGCTCGTTCAACAACACCATCATCAGCATCTCGGACCACGAGGGCAACGTCCTGTCGTGGGCCTCGGCCGGCAACGTCGGCTTCAAGGGGTCCCGCAAGTCCACACCCTTCGCCGCCCAGCTGGCCGCCGAGCAGGCCGCCCGCCGGGCCATGGAGCACGGCGTGCGCAAGGTCGACGTGCTCGTGCGGGGCCCCGGCTCGGGCCGGGAGACCGCCATCCGCTCCCTCGCCGCCGTGGGCATCGAGGTGGCCGGGATCAAGGACGTCACCCCCATCCCCCACAACGGCTGCCGCCCCAAGAAGCGGCGCCGGGTGTGACGGGACGCTGACGGGTACCGGAAGGAGTCTCGACACCTCATGGCGCGCTACACGGGTCCTGTCTGCCGCTTGTGCCGGCGGGAGCGGACAAAGCTGTTCCTGAAGGGCGAGCGGTGCTACTCGCTCAAGTGCCCGGTGAGCGAGGCGGTCACCGACCGCCACAGCCGGGCCTACCCACCCGGTGAGCACGGGCGCGACCGCATGCGCCAGGGCTCGGAGTACCTGGCCCAGCTGCGGGAGAAGCAGAAGGCACGCCGCATCTACGGCCTCCTCGAGCGCCAGTTCCGCAACGTCTACGCCGAGGCCAGCCGCCAGCCCGGGATCACGGGCGAGAACCTCCTGCGCCTCCTCGAGCTGCGCCTCGACAACGTGACCTTCCGGGCCACGTGGGGGGCGAGCCGGGCCCAGGCCCGCCAGCTGGTGCGCCACGGGCACATCCTCGTCAACGGCAAGCGCGTCACCATCCCCAGCTACCGGGTTCGCCAGGGTGACGTGGTCTCGCTCAAGCCCTCGGCCCGCGAGCTGTACTTCGTGCGCCGCAACCTCGACACCCTGGACCGCGCCCTTCCCCTGTGGCTCGAGCCGGGGGAGGGCAGGACCCAGGTGCGCGTCGCCTCCCTGCCCGAGCGCGAGCACATCGACGAGCCGGTGCGCGAGTCGCTCATCGTCGAGCTCTACTCCAAGTAGCACCCGCTCCCGCCCCACCGACCCCCCCACGACACCCAGGAGCCAGCCGTATGCTCATCATCCAGCGCCCGACCGTCGAGGCCATCGGCGAGGAGGAGGCCCACCGCCAGCGGTTCGCGGTCAGCCCCCTCGAACCCGGGTTCGGCCACACGCTCGGCAACTCCATCCGCCGGACGCTGCTGTCGTCCATCCCGGGCGCGGCGGTGACCCAGGTGCGCTTCGACGACGCCCTGCACGAATTCACCACCCTGCCGGGGGTGAAGGAGGACATCACCGACATCATCCTCAACCTGAAGGACATCGTCCTCCGGGTGCACGCCGACGACCCGGTCACGCTGCGGTGCGACTCCCGGGGCCCGGGCGAGGTGACCGCCGGGGACCTCCAGCTCAGCACCGACGTCGAGGTGCTCAACCCCGAGCTCCACATCGCCACCCTCAACGGCAAGGGCCGCCTGGCCATCGACGTCACCGTGGAGCGGGGCCGCGGCTACGCCTCGGCCGAGCGCAACAAGCGCTCGACCACGATCGGGGTCATCCCGGTCGACTCGATCTTCTCCCCGGTCCGGCGCGTGGCCTTCTCGGTGGAACCGGTCCGGGTCGAGCAGTCCACCGACTTCGACCGCCTGGTGCTCGACATCGAAACCGACGGTTCGCTCACCCCGCGCGAGGCCCTGGCT
>DATJOV010000384.1:0-3694 GCA_035506735.1 Acidimicrobiales bacterium
TCCGGCTCGTGGTTGAAGTACGTCAACTCGATGCGGTGATCGCGTGCGTGCCACACGACCACGGCCAATTCCGGCCCGACGTCCATGGTCACCCCCCCAGGCACCCGGGCATGCCGGGGGCGGGGACCCGGCCGCCCCCCCGGCGCCCGGCTCCGGCCACCCCCAGCATCCCCCCATCACCCGGTTGGAAGGCCGGGCGATGGCTCTACGCTACGTCCGGTCACACTCGGTGTCCAGGGGTCACGCAACGTGATGCCCGGCGTCCCAGAGAGACGGAGCGTGGTGCGGGCGAGACGGAAGGGGCGCCCCCTCCTACGATCCCACTGCCCCGACCCGACGCTTCCCACGGGAGCCCGCCATGCCCCTGCCCCCTCCGTCACCCACCTCCACCGCCCTCGTGACCGGGGCCTCGTCCGGGATCGGGACCGAGCTGGCCCGCCAGCTGGCCCGGCGAGGGCTGGGCGTGACGCTGGTGGCCCGGCGCCGGGACCGCCTCGATGCCCTGGCGGCCGAGCTGGCCGGGACGTGGGGGGTGCGGGCCGAGGTGGTCCCCGCCGACCTGGCCGACGCGTCGTCGCGCTCGGCCCTGCTCGACGCCGTGGCCGGCCTCGGGCTGGAGGTGGACGTGCTCGTCAACAACGCCGGCTTCAGCACCTCGGGCCCGGTGCAGCGGGCCGATCCCGAGCGGGAGCTGGCCATGGTGCGGACCGACGTGGAGGCCGTGGTGGACCTGTGCACGCGCCTCGTCCCCGGCATGGCGCAGCGGGGGCGAGGGGCGGTGCTCAACGTCGCCTCCACCGCCGCCTTCCAACCACTGCCCGGGCAGGCCGGGTACGGGGCGTCGAAGTCCTTCGTCCTCTCCTACACCCAGGCGCTGCGGGCCGAGCTGGCCGGCTCGGGGGTGACCGTGTCGGTGCTGTGCCCGGGGCCGGTGCGCACCGAGTTCGCCGAGACGGCCGGCTTCACCAAGGAGGAGGCGGAGAGCTCGCTCCCCGCCGTCATGTGGCTCCCCGCCGCCCGGGTGGCGGCCAGGGCGGTCGAGGGGCTGGCCCAGGGACGGGGCGTGATCATCCCCGGCATCGCCAACGGGGTGGGGGCCCGCTTCGCCTACGCCGTCCCCCGCCGGCTCCTGCTCCCCGTCCTGGCCCGCCGCCACCCCGCCCTGCGCCCGGCCGGCCGGGGCGGCGCCGGGACGGCGGTGTAACGTCGCGCCATGGCACGGATCGCGTTTCCCGAGCGTGGGTACGGTGAGCACGTCGACTGGGCTCTGCTGCGCCCCGAGATGGCGGCGGGCATGGGGGCGCTGTCGAGCGCCGTCTACACCCACAGCCGCCTGTCGGTGCGGGAGCGGGAGGCGGCCCGCTGGACCATCGCCCTTATCAACGACTGCGCCGTGTGTCAGGACACCCGGGCCCGGGCGGGGGCCGAGGCCGGCGCCGACGAGGGCTTCTACGGCGAGGTGGCCGACTGGCGGTCCGGCACGGCCCTGAGCGAGCGCGAGCGCCTGGCGGCGGAGTTCGCCCAGCGCTTCGCCCTCGAGCACCTGGGGATGGACGACGCCTTCTGGGCCCGGATGCACAGCGCCTTCGCCGACGACGAGCTGGCCGACCTGACCATGTGCTGCGGGATGTTCCTGGGCCTCGGTCGGGTCATGGCCGTGGTGGGGGTGCGGGCCCCCGACGAGCGCATCCTCGTCTGACCGGGACCGGGCCGGCGCCGTCCCGGCTCACCCGTGGCCGAGGACGGGATGGGGCAGGTAGGGCTCCTCCAGACGGGCCACCTCCTCGTCGCTCAGCCGCAGCTGCTCGGCCGCCAGGGCGTCGGTGAGGTGGGTCAGCTTGGTGGCCCCCACGATGGGGGCGGTGACGGCGGGCTTGTGCAGGAGCCAGGCCAGCGCCACCTGGGCGGCGGGCACGCCCCGCTCCCCCGCCACCTCGGCCACCCGGTCCACGACGTCGAAGTCCGAGGGGTGGCTGTAGAGGTAGTCGGTGAAGGGGTCGCTCCCCGAGCGGGTGGTGCGGCGCTCGCCCCCCCGGGTGCGGTTCCCGGCCAGGACCCCGCGGGCCAGCGGGCTCCAGGGGATCACCCCCACCCCCTGATCGAGGCACAGGGGCAGCATCTCCCGCTCCTCCTCCCGGTAGAGGAGGTTGTAGTGGGGCTGCATGGAGACGAAGCGCGTCCAGCCGTGGCGCTCGGCCACGTGCTGGGCCTTGGCGAACTGCCAGGAGAACATGCTGCTGGCCCCGATGTAGCGGGCCTTCCCGGACCGCACCACGTCGTGGAGCGCCTCCATGGTCTCCTCGATGGGCGTGCGGTAGTCCCAGCGGTGGATCTGGAAGAGGTCCACGTAGTCGAGGCCGAGACGGCCCAGCGAGGCGTCGATGGCGGACAGGATGTGCTTGCGCGACAGCCCCCCGCCGTTCTCGCCCGGGGTCATGGGCATGAAGACCTTGGTGGCCACCACCACCTCGTCGCGGGTGAGGAGCTTCGACAGCAGGCGACCCGTGGCGACCTCGCTGGCGCCGTGGGAGTAGGCGTCGGCGGTGTCGAAGAAGGTGACCCCTCCCTCCACCGCCGCCCGCACGATGGGCTCGGCCCCCTCCTCGTCGAGGACCCAGGCCCGGTCGCTGTCGTTGCCGAAGCTCATCATGCCGAGGCAGACCCGCGACACCCGCAGGCCGCTCGTGCCGAGGTTGACGTAGTCCATGGGCTCCTCGCTGGTGGGGGGACGCGGTCACCTTAGGGCCCGGCCCGACACCCTCGATCCCGGGATGCCGGCTCGGCGCCGGGGCGGCAACGGCCCGGGGCGTGGCCGAGGACGACGGGCCGGCACCGGCACCCGGGACCCGCCGCCGTCACCACTCCGCCGCTGCGCCGGGCCCGGCCGGGCCGCCGGGGCCGGGAGCGCCCGTGGGGGGGCAGACGGGCCCGGCCCAGGGGCGGCGCAGGGCCCACGACCGCGCTGCGCGCGCCGAGGAGCCGTTGTGCCGGCGTTGTTCCTCCAGGTGAGACGGCCTTTGGCCACGCACCGCGCTCAAGGTTTTTCGGCGCACTGCCGATCCTCGTCGGGCACACAACAGGTGCACAAGGACGTGCACGTGAATGGTGGGGCGGGAGTTCCGACCCCACGGGCCCGATGGGCCTTTCTCAAGGATGAGAGGAGCAGTCGTGCGGCGGAACAAGAAGACCCTGATGGTGGCGGCGGCCGCCGCGGTGCTGGTGTTTGCCGGTGCAGCGGCGTTTACGGCCAGCGTCTCCTTCTCCAACACCAACACCGTCGTCGGGTACGGCGCCGAGACCATCACCGGTGCCACGGTGACCTCGATCAACTACGTCCTGAGCGGCGAGGAGGACAGCCCGTCCGACGGGACGCAGACCCTGGTGGACACCGTGAACTTCGTCACGGCGGAGGACACCAGCGGTGCCCAGCAGACGGCGTCGGTGAGCTTCACCACCAACGCCAGCGGCGCCTCGGGCTCCGGCAACGCCGAGACCGACTGGGCGCCGTGCACGGTGTCGGCGCCCTACGTGTCGGGCACCGGGACGGGATGGACCTGTGACGTGACCTCCCTGAGCCAGTCCACCGCAGACCTCGTTGGTGTTCAGATCACGGTGCAGTAAGGGCCGATCCTGATGGGGACGGTGCGGGTCTCGGCCCGCACCGTCCCCCCCAACGGGGGAGTCATGCGCTCAC
>DATJOV010000385.1:0-9332 GCA_035506735.1 Acidimicrobiales bacterium
GAGGCGGTGTCGCTCCCGGTGGGTCGGGAGCGCAAGGGCCGGGCCGTGGTGGACGACCTGCGCCCGTCGGTGCTGGCCCTGTCCGCCGCCGCCGCAACCGCAACCGCACCCGCCGACCCCACCGGCATCACCGACGCCGCCGGCGCCGGCGCCGTGCTCCACGCCGAGCTCGGCACCCGGCCCCGGGGCGTGCGGCCCTCGGAGCTCGCCCGCGTCATGGGCGTGGACTTCGGGACGGCCCGCAGGACCAGTCAATGGATCGAGCGCGACGGCTCCCGGTGGGAGCCCCTGGAGGACGGCCGCGCCGCGGCCCTCTCCGCCGGCGAGCGCGCCTCATGAGCAGGACGAGAAGGGATCTCCATGGCCGATACGAGCGCCGGGTTCCCGGCGACGGAGCCCGAGGGCCCGCCGCCGGCACCCGCACCACGCGACCCCGCGGCGCCCCCGCCCCCGGTGGTGCTCGACACCGCCGCCGCCCCGCCGGCGCCGCTCCCCGAGCCCCCCGGCCCGGGGGGCGAGCCCGAGGCGGCCGCCCCCGCGCCGCGGCCGCGCCGCACCCGCACCGCCCCTAGCCCGGACCCGGGCGCCGAGGGGGCCCCGGGGTCCGACGACAGCGGGGGGGCGACGGGACCGACGGGCGAGGAGGCCGGTGCCGAGGGGGGCGCCGCCCCCACGGCGCGGCCGCGCCGGCGCCGGCGCCCGTCCCCGACGGCCCCACCCCCCACGGCCGAGGCCGGGGGGGAGCCCGGGGCGGGCACCGAGGAGGGGACGGCGGGCGCCGTCCCCGGGGCCGCCGACGGCGGGGCCGCTCCGGCCGCACCGTCGCCCGAGGGGGCCCCCGCCCCGGCCGGGCCGCCCCCCGCCCCCCGGCCCAAGATCGGCGACTCGCGCCCCGCCCGGGCCGCCCCGGCGCCGGCACCCCAGCCGGCGCGGCGCAAGCCCCGGCCCTCCCCGGTGCCGGTGGTGCCCCCCACCCCGGTGGCGGCCGCCGTCATCGAGCGCCCCGCCCGGGCCGACCCGGCCGAGGAGGGGCCGGCCCCGGCCGGCGGGCGCTCCCGGCGCCGCAGCGGACGCGAGCGCCGGGGCCGTCCCGTGGGCCGCTACCTCATGTGCGTCCACGTCCGCCCCCACGCCACGCAGATCGCCGTGCTCGAGGGGCGGACCCTGGTCGAGCACTACGTGTCGCGTGCCTCGGACGACGCCACCCAGATCGACGGCAACATCTACCGGGGCCGGGTCCAGAACGTCCTCCCCGGCATGGAGGCGGCCTTCATCGACATCGCCACGCCCAAGAACGCCGTGCTCTACCGCGGTGACGTCCGCTACGACCGCGACGACATCGAGACCTCGCAGCGCTCGTCGCCCCGCATCGAGGAGATGCTGCGCCCGGGCCAGCTCATCCTGTGCCAGGTGACGAAGAACCCCATCGGGGCCAAGGGGGCCCGCCTCACCCAGGAGGTCTCCCTGCCGGGGCGGTTCGTGGTGATGGTGCCCAATTCCAGCGCCTTCGGGATCTCCAAGCGCCTGGACGACAACGAGCGGCGCCGGCTCCGGCGCATCGTGGACGAGGTGCGGCCCGAGGGCCACGGACTCATCGTGCGCACCGCGGCCGAGGGGGCGAGCCAGGACGAGCTGGGCCACGACGTCGAGCGCCTGGCCGCCCAGTGGAGGGCCATCGAGGCCGAGGCGGCCCGCTCCAACGCCCCGGGCCTCCTCTACCGCGAGCCCGACCTGGCCGTGCGCATCGTCCGGGAGGAGTTCAACCGCGAGTACCGGGGGGTGGTCATCGACGACGAGGACCTCTTCGCCCAGGTGCGCGACTACGTGGGCCAGGTCAACCCCGAGCTCCTCGACCGCGTGGAGTACTACGACCCGGTGGCCGAGGACCTCCCCGTGTTCGAGCGCTTCCACGTCCACGAGCAGCTCCACAAGGCCCTGGACCGCAAGGTCTGGCTCCCCTCGGGCGGCTCGCTCATCATCGAGCGGACCGAGGCCCTCACCGTCATCGACGTGAACACCGGGAAGAACGTGGGCACCTCCAACCTCGAGGAGACCGTCTACCGCAACAACCTCGAGGCGGCCGAGGAGATCGCCCGCCAGCTGCGCCTGCGCGACATCGGCGGGATCATCGTCATCGACTTCATCGACATGGAGGTGCGGGAGAACCGGGACCGGGTGGCCGCCGCCCTGCGCTCGGCCCTGGCCCGGGACAAGACCCGGACCCAGGTCTTCGACATCTCGGAGCTGGGCCTGGTGGAGATGACCCGGAAGCGGGTGTCGGAGGGCCTGGTGGAGTCCCTGTCGAGCACCTGCGCCGTGTGCGGGGGCCGCGGGATCGTCCTGGACGAGACCCTGTTGTAGGCTTGCCGGGCTATGTACGCGGTGATCAGGAGCGGTGGCAAGCAGGAGCGGGTGGCCGAGGGCCAGGTCGTGCGCCTCGAGCTCCTCGGGGTGCCCGAGGGCGGCGACGTGGAGCTCGACCCCGTCCTGGTGGTCGACGCCGACCGGGTGCTGGCCACGCCGGCCGAGCTGGCCGGGGCCGTGGTGGCGGGCCGGGTGGTGGGGGAGGAGCTGGGCCCCAAGATCCGGGGCTTCACCTACCAGGCCAAGGCCCGGCGCCGGCGCCGGTGGGGGCACCGCCAGCGCTACGCCACCGTGGAGATCACGTCCATCACCGCCCCGGGGCCCGACGCCTGAGGGCGCCGGGCCAGCGAAGGAGATCCCGTGTCCAAGACCAAAGGCGGCGGTTCCACCCGCAACGGCCGTGACTCCAAGGCCCAGCGCCTCGGGGTGAAGTGCTTCGACGGCACGGCCGTCCCGGCCGGCGCCATCATCGTGCGCCAGCGCGGCACCCGCTTCCACCCGGGCGAGAACGTGGGGCGGGGCGGTGACGACACCCTCTTCGCCACGGCCGAGGGGGTGGTGCGCTTCGGCACCCGCCGGGGCCGGCGCCTGGTGAGCGTCCGCACCGAGGCCTGACCCCGCCGGCTCCCGGGGGTCGGGGGCGGGCACCGTAGGATCGGGGCGTGGGCGGGTTCGTCGACGAGGCGCAGGTCCACGTCAAGGCCGGGAACGGGGGGGCCGGTGCCGTGGCCTTCCGGCGCGAGGCCCACGTGTCGCGCGGCGGCCCCGACGGCGGCGACGGGGGGCACGGCGGCGACGTGTGGCTGGTGGCGTCGACCAACCAGGCCTCGCTCCTGGCCTTCCGGGACCACCCCCACCGCCGCGCCACCGACGGCGGGCACGGCGGGGGCAAGCGCCGCCACGGGGCCCGGGGACGGTCCCTGGAGGTGCCCGTCCCGGTGGGCACGGTGGTGCGGACCCGGGACGGGTCGGTCCTGGCCGACCTGGCCGGCCCGGGGGACCGCTGGCAGGCGGCGGCGGGGGGACGGGGGGGCCGGGGCAACGCCCGGTTCCTCTCGAACCGGCGGCGGGCCCCGGCCTTCGCCGAGCAGGGGGAGCCGGGCGAGGAGCGCTGGCTGGACCTCGAGCTCAAGCTGGTGGCCGACGTGGCCCTGGTGGGGATGCCCAACGCCGGCAAGAGCACCCTCATCTCCCGCATCTCGGCCGCCCGCCCCAAGATCGCCGACTACCCCTTCACCACCCTGGAGCCCCACCTGGGGGTGGTGCGGGTGGGGTCGGCGGGGGACGAGACCGAGTTCGTGGTGGCCGACGTGCCCGGCCTGGTGCAGGGGGCGGCCGAGGGCCGCGGCCTCGGGGACCGGTTCCTGCGCCACGTCGAGCGGGCCCGGGTCCTGCTCCTCGTCCTGGACCTCGCCCCCGCCGACGGGGCCGGGCCGGCCGAGCAGGAGCGCATCCTGCTCGACGAGCTGGCCCGCTACCGCCCCGAGCTCCTGGCCCGGCCCCGGCTGGCGGTGGGATCGAAGGCCGACCTGGTCCCTGACGGCCTGGTCCCGGACGGGACCGAGGGGGTGGACCTGCGGGTGTCGGGGGTCACCGGGGCCGGCACGGGGGAGCTGGTGGGTCGGCTGGCGGCGGCGGTCGTCCAGGCCAGGGCGGGCGACGCCGTGGCCGAGCGCGCCATCGTGGTGCACCGTCCCGTGCCCGAGGGGGTGGAGGTGACGCGGGCCGACGACGGCTCCTTCGTGGTGGCGGGGCGCAGCGCCCTGCGGGCCGTGGCCCTCTCGGACCTCACCGACGCCGGGGCCGTCGACTACCTCCAGCACCGCCTGCGCCGCCTGGGGGTGGAGCGGGCCCTGGTGCGGGCGGGGGTGCGCGACGGCGACGTTGTGCACCTCGGCCCCCTCAGCTTCGTGTACCAGCGCCACGAGGGCGTCGACGCCGCCGCCGGCCCCGCTCCCGAGGGGCCCCGCCCCGCCCGGCGCCGGCGGGCCCGGTGACCGCCTCGGCGCCGTCCCCCCGGACGGTGGTGGCCAAGGTCGGCTCCTCCTCGCTCACCGGGCCGGGGGGCGGCATCGACGTCGGGGCGGTGGAGCGCCTGTGCGACCAGGTGGCCGACCTCGGGGCGGCGGGCCACAGCATGGTGGTGGTGAGCTCGGGCGCCATCGCGGCGGGGTGGTCGGCCCTGGGGGGCGGGGCCCGGCCCGGCGACGCCGCCACCCTGCAGGCCGTCTCGGCCGTGGGCCAGCCCCGCCTCATGCACGTCTACGACCGGGCCCTGGCCCGCCGGGGCCTGGTGGCCGGGCAGGTCCTCCTGGCCCCCCTCGACTTCGTGCACCGCCAGCAGTACCTCCACGCCCGCCAGACCCTGAGCCGGCTGCTCGAGCTGGGCGTGGTGCCCGTGGTGAACGAGAACGACGCCACCTCCGACGACGAGATCCGCTTCGGCGACAACGACCGCCTGGCCGCCCTGGTGGCCCACCTGGTGGCGGCCGACCTCCTGGTCCTGCTCACCGACACGGCCGGGCTCCTCACCGCCGACCCCCGCACGGTCGCCGAGGCCTCGCTCATCGAGGAGGTGGTCGAGATCGACCACGAGCTCGAGGCCCTGGCCGGGGGGGCGGGGTCCGAGGTCGGCAGCGGGGGGATGGCCTCCAAGCTGGCGGCGGCCAAGATCGCCTCGTGGTCGGGGGTGGAGACCGTCATCGCCGACGCCGCCCGGCCCGGGGTCCTGGCCGGTGCCGTGGCCGGGACCCCGGGGGTGGGGACGGTGTTCCGCCCCCGGGGGCGGCGCCTGCCGGCCCGCAAGCTGTGGATCGCCTTCGCCGTGGCCCCGGCCGGGGTCCTGCGCGTCGACGAGGGGGCCAGGCGGGCCCTGGTGGAGCGCGAGGCCTCGCTCCTGCCGGCCGGGGTGGTCGAGGTCACGGGGCGCTTCGAGGTCGACGACGCCGTCGAGATCGCCGGCCCCGACGGGGCGGTCTTCGCCAAGGGCCTGGCCCGGCACCCCGCCGACCGGGTGGCGGCGTGGGCGGGCCGGCGCACCTCCGAGCTCCCCGACGCCGAGGCCCACGAGGTCGTCCACCGCGACGATCTCGTCGTCCTGTCGTGACGGCGGTCCGGCCCCGACGGGCCGGGACGGCGCCGGGCGGAGGGTAGCCTGGGGCATGGACCGGGCCCCCCTCCTCGACCTCGGGCGCCGGGCCCGTGGCGCGTCGAGGTCGGTGGCGGTGGCGCCCACCTCGGCCAAGGACGGGGCCCTGCGGGCCGGCGCCGACCTGCTCGAGGCCCGGGTGCCCGAGCTCCTCGACGCCAACGCCGAGGACCTGGGTCGGGCCGAGGCGGCGGGGACGTCCCCCACCGCCCTCGACCGCCTCCGGCTGAGCGAGGACCGGGTGGCGGCCATGGCGGCCGGCCTGCGCCAGGTGGCCTCCCTCCCCGACCCCGTGGGCGAGGTGGTGGCGGGGTGGGTCCGGCCCAACGGCCTGCGCATCGAGCAGGTGCGGGTCCCCCTGGGGGTGATCGGGATCATCTACGAGAACCGCCCCAACGTCACGAGCGACGCCTTCGGGTTGTGCCTCAAGGCCGGCAACGCCGTCATGCTGCGGGGCTCGTCCTCGGCCCTCGCCTCCAACGGCGCCATCGTGGCCGTCCTGCGCGAGGCCCTGGCCAAGGCGGGTCTGCCCGAGGACGGCGTGACCCTGGTGCGCGACACCAGCCACGAGGCGGCGGTGGGGTTCATGCAGCTCGACGGGCTCCTCGACTGCCTCATCCCCCGGGGCGGCCACGCCCTGGTGGCCGCCATCCGGGAGCACGCCACCGTGCCCTGCATCATCGACGGCGACGGCAACTGCCACGTCTACGTGGACGCCCACGCCGAGCTGGACATGGCCCTCGACATCGTGGTCAACGCCAAGACCCAGCGACCGGGGGTGTGCAACGCGGCGGAGTCCCTCCTCGTGCACCGGGCCGTGGCCGGGGACTTCCTGCCCCGGGTGGCCGATGCCCTGGCCGGGGTGGAGCTGCGGGGGGACGAGGCCAGCCGGGCCCTGGTGCCGGCCATGGGGCCGGCCTCGGCCGAGGACTACGCCACCGAGTTCCTGGGCCCCGTCCTGGCCGTGGCCGTGGTGGAGGACCTCGACGCCGCCCTGGCCCACATCGCCCGCTACGGCACGGGCCACTCCGAGGCGATCGTCACCCGCGACCTGGCCAGTGCCGACCGCTTCTGCCGGGAGGTGGACGCCGCCGCCGTGGTGGTGAACGCCTCGACCCGCTTCGTGGACGGGGGGGAGTTCGGGCTCGGGGCCGAGATCGGCATCTCCACCCAGAAGCTCCACGCCCGGGGACCCATGGGCCTGCGCGAGCTCACCTGCGTCAAGTACGTCGTGCGGGGCGAGGGCCAGGTGCGGCGGTGAGCGCGCCGGGGGTGGGGGAGGACGAGGCCGAGGACCACGGCGCCGCCCTGGGGCCGCTCGGGTTCCCCGACCCGGGGCCGCCCCTGTTCGCCTCGGTGGCCGAGGTGCGCCGGCGCCTGGGGGGGGCGGGCTACCTGGCCGACGACGGCATCGCCGGGGTGGTCCACCTGGCCGACCGCCTGGCCAAGCCGGTGCTGGTGGAGGGGCCGGCCGGCACGGGCAAGACCGAGCTGGCCAAGTCCGTGGCCCGGGTGACGGGGTCGCGCCTCATCCGCCTCCAGTGCTACGAGGGCCTGGACGAGTCCAAGGCCCTGTACGAGTGGAACTACAAGAAGCAGCTCCTGCGCATCCAGGCCCAGCGGGTCATGGAGGACGGCGCCGGGACCGGGGACCGGGGCGGCTCCCGTCCGCCCGGGGGCGAGGCGTGGCGCGACCTGGAGGAGGACATCTTCTCCGAGGAGTTCCTCCTCACCCGGCCCCTCCTCGAGGCCATCCGCTCCCCCGAGCGGGTGGTCCTGCTCGTGGACGAGGTCGACCGGGTGGAGCTCGAGACCGAGGCCCTGCTGCTCGAGGTGCTGTCGGAGTACCAGGTGTCGGTGCCCGAGCTCGGCACGGTGCGGGCCACCCAGATCCCCATGGTCTTCCTCACCTCCAACAACACCCGGGAGCTGTCGGAGGCCCTCAAGCGCCGCTGCCTCTACCTCCACCTCGACTACCCCTCGCTCGAGCGCGAGCGCGACATCGTGCTGGCCCGGGTGCCCGGGGTGAGCACCGAGCTGGCCGACCAGGTGGCCCGCATCGTGCGCTCGCTGCGCACCCTGGAGCTGAAGAAGTACCCGTCGGTGTCCGAGACCCTGGACTGGGCCCGCACCCTGGTCGTGCTGGGGATGGAGTCGATCGACGCCGAGCAGGCCAAGGCCACCCTGCACGTGCTGCTCAAGTACCGGAGCGACCTCGAGCGGGCGGCGAAGGAGCTGGCCTCCGCCGGGGGGGACCGGGCCTGAGGCGGGGCACGTGCTCGGGGTCCTGACCGGCTTCGTGGAGGAGCTGCGGGCCGCCGGCCTGCCGGTGTCGCTCACCGAGTCCATCGACGCCGCCGAGGCCCTCCACCACGTGCCCCTGGAGGACCGGGCCGCCCTCAAGTACGCCCTGGCCGCCACGCTGGTGAAGTCCTCGGCCCACTGGAAGGCCTTCGACACCGCCTTCGAGGTGTACTTCTCCCTGCGCGGCACCCAGTACGAGATCGGGAGCCCGCCGCCCGGGCCCGCCCCCGCCGACGACGAGGGCGGTGCGGGGGCCGACGCCGCTGCGTCCGGGCGGGGCGGCGGGGGCGAGGGCCTGTCCCCCGAGGAGCTGGCCGAGCTGCTCTTCCGGGCCCTCCTGTCGGCCAACGACGCCCAGGTGGCGGCGCTGGCCCGCCAGGCCGTGCACCGCTACGCCGGCATGGAGCCGGGGCGCCCGGTGGGGGGCACGTACTACCTGTACCGGACGCTGCGCAATCTCGACCTCGACGGCGTGCTGGAGCGGCTCATGCAGACGGCCCGGGCCGACGCCCCCGAGGGGCTCACCCCCCTGGAGGAGCGCCTGGCCCGGGACGAGTTCCGGGCCCGCCTGGACACGCTGCGGCGCGAGCTCGAGGACGAGATCCGGCGGCGCCTGGTGGCCGACCGCGGCACGCAGGCCCTGGCCCGGTCCCTGCGCACGCCGCTGCCCGAGGAGATCGACTTCATGCACGCCACGCGCGACGAGCTGGCCTCGTTGCGCAAGGCCATCCACCCCCTCACCCGCAAGCTGGCCGTGCGCCTGGCCCGCAAGCGCCGCCACGGGCGCAAGGGCCCCCTCGACTTCCGGGCCACGGTGCGCCACTCCCTGTCGACGGGGGGCGTGCCGGTGGAGCCCCGCTTCCGCTACCCCCGCCCGGCCAAGCCCGACATCGTGGTGGTGGCCGACATCTCGGGCTCGGTGGCGGCCTTCGCCCGCTTCACCCTGCACCTTGTGCACGCCATCAGCTCCCAGTTCTCCCAGGTGCGCAGCTTCGTCTTCATCGACGGCATCGACGAGGTGACCCGGTTCTTCGAGGGCGTCGACGACGTGGCCGAGGCCGTGCACCGCATCAACACCGAGGCCGACGTGGTGTGGGTGGACGGGCATTCGGACTACGGCCACGCCTTCGGTGTCTTCTGGGACCGGTGGGGGGAGGAGATCACCCCCCGGACCAGCGTCCTGTTCCTGGGCGACGCCCGCAACAACTACCACGCCTCCCAGGCCTGGGTGGTCCAGGAGGTGCGCCACCGGGCCCGCCACGTGTTCTGGCTCAATCCCGAGCCCCGCGCCTACTGGGGGACGGGGGACTCGATCCTGGGGGAGTACGCCGTGCACTGCGACGACGTGGTCGAGTGCCGCAACCTGCGCCAGCTCGAGCGCTTCGTGGAGGAGCTGGCGTGAGCAGCTCCGAGGCGACCGGCGGGCGCCCTGGGCCGCCCGCCGGCGTGCGGTCGGTCGTCCCAGCCACCGAGGACGCCACCCGGGTCGTGCTCGTGCGCCACGGAGAGGCCACCT